>NZ_JBWPVU010000006.1:0-125938 GCF_056590255.1 Fenollaria sp. C0166D3 | reverse complement strand
TCATTAAATTTTAAGACACCAAACCAAGTTGTAAAAGAATATTTTTCTAAGTGTAACATATGTCTTGACAATTAAGATGTACAAATAATATATTTTCAAGTCCATATATTAAAAAATCTTCGTATGTGGTATAATACATATATAAGGGAGGTTTTATAATGTCAATTGACGATAGAGTTAAAAGTTTAAGAGAATTAATGAAGAAAAACGGCATCACTATGTATATAGTTGCCACAGCGGACCCACATATGAACGAGTATCTTTCTGATCACTACAAGGATAGAGTCTTCATATCAGGCTTTACTGGCTCACAAGGCAATGTCATCATCACTATGGATAAGGCAATGCTATGGGCGGACGGAAGATATCACGTTCAAGCAGAAAATCAATTAAAAGGCACTTCATATGAGCTATATAAATGGGGTAAGCCAGGCGTTCCAACATTTATGGAATATCTTAGAGATAGCGTAGCTAAGGGCGAAGTGATTGGCTTTAATGGCAAGACTTTTTCCGAAGCGATGTTTGAAAGGATAGAGGACCTTGTTGATGGTAGAGATGTTAAATTTGTTGACGACGTCGACCTTATTTCAGAGATTTGGACTGATAGACCTGCTCTTAAGAAGGATAAAGCCTTTATACTATCAGACGAAGAGGCGGGTGAAAGCACTAGAGATAAATTAAAGAGATTTAGAGAAGCGCTTAAGGAAGAAGGCGCTGACCTTAGCATAATCGCTTCACTTGATGACATCTGCTGGCTATATAATATCAGAGCAAACGATATACAAGACTCGCCAGTATTAATTTCTTACGCATACATCGATTTTGATAAGGCAGCCATCTACACTGATCTTGATAAGCTTGATTATGCCATAATCAAGGCGCTTAGTGCACAAGGCGTTGAAGTTAAGGCATATGAAGCCTTTGAAGATGATTTAAGAAAGATCAAGGACAAGACCATCTACCTAGACGAAAATAAAATCAATAGATACATGTTTAAGCTAATCGAAGACGACAACTACGTTATAGACGACATAAACATCACTACAAAGTTTAAAGCGGTTAAAAATGATACTGAAATCAAAAATATAAAGAAGGCGCACATAACTGATGGCGTTGCTATAGCGAGATTCATGAAGTGGCTTAAGGAGTCTGATAAGACTGAGCTTGATGAGCTTACAGTTCAAGACAAACTTCATGATTTTAGAGCTATGTCAGAAGATTTCTTAGAAGAAAGCTTCGATACTATCTGCGGTTACGCTGACAATGGCGCAATCGTTCACTATATGTCCAGCGAAGAGACTAACAAAAAGCTTGAAGCAAAGGGACTTTTACTTGTTGATAGCGGCGGACAATATAAGTTTGGTACAACAGACATCACTAGAACTATGGCGATGGGCGATTTGAGTGATGAAGAAAGAACTGGATTTACTCTAGTTTTAAAGGGTTTCATCAGACTTATGAGCGTTGTATTTAAGAAGGGCACTAAGGGATCTTCACTAGATTTATTAGCAAGACTAGACCTTTACAAAAACCAAATGGATTACCTTCACGGCACTGGTCACGGCGTTGGCTATTTACTAAATGTTCATGAAGGACCACATAATATTTCTTCTAGATATAATGACGTAGACCTAGTTAAGAACATGATTTTCAGTGTTGAACCAGGTATTTATGAAGACGGTAAATATGGTGTTAGAACTGAAAACCTTGTTTATGTTGAAGACGCAGGCACAAGTAAATACGGTGAGTTCTTTAGACTTGAGCCACTAACATATGCGCCTATCGATAAGGACGCTATAGATAAAGACATGCTTACAGCTGAAGAAATATCATGGCTAAACGATTATCACAAAGCTGTTTATGAAAAAGTGAGTCCATTATTAGATGAAGACGAAAAAGCTTGGCTAAAAAAGGTAACAAGTGAAATTTAATGTTTAACTTTGAAGAAGAGATAAAGAAGCTGCCTAAAAACCCTGGCATTTACATTATGAAAAATGACAAGGGCGAGATTATTTACGTGGGCAAGGCGAAAAATTTATCTAATAGGGTGAGGAGCTACTTTAGGAGCTCGACTAATCACTCTGAAAAAGTTAAGGCGATGGTAAAAAACATTGCCGAGTTTGAATATATAATTGTTGATAATGAGGTTGAGGCTCTGATTCTAGAGTCCAACCTTATTAAGCGTTACGTCCCTAAGTACAATATAGTCCTTCGTGACGATAAAAGCTACCCATACATCAAGGTGACGACTAATGAAAAGTATCCGCGCATATTAAAAACGCGTTTACTTAGAAAAGACGGAGCAAAGTACTTTGGCCAGTACCCAAACGCTGCTAGCGTCAACATCGCAATCGATATAATCAATAGAGAGCTAAAGCTTAGGGACTGTAATTTAAATATCGAGAAGGTTAAGGGCAAGATTAGGCCCTGCCTTAACTACTTCATTGGCAAGTGCATTGCGCCTTGCAGAGCAGAGGTAACTGAAGAAGAGTACGCAGAATTTGTTGATAGAGCGATGAAGATACTTCAAAATAAAGATAAATCACTTTTGGAGAAATATAAGTCTAAGCTCGACGAAGCGGTTAAGAATCTTGAGTTCGAGAAGGCAGCCGAATACTTAAACGTGGTCAATGCTTTTAACGACATACACAAGGAGCAAAAAATTACTTCGCCCGACGCCATCAATAGAGATGTCCTTGCTTATGCAGAAGGCATCTCAGACGTTATACTAGAACTATTTATCATACGTGACGGGAAAATCGTTGAGCGAAACTATTATCTATTCGAAAATGAAAAGAAGACCGAGATCAAAGACATATTCAAAGCCTTTATCTCGCAGCATTACTCAGCCAACATCGATATGCCAAACGAAATCATTTCAGAAATCGATTTTCCCGATAGAGAGGAAATGATTGAGGCACTCTCAAAGATAGCAAATCACAAAGTCGACATACACGTGCCGCAAAGAGGTGAGAAGAGAGCCTTGGTGCTTATGGCGAAGAAAAACGCCATCGACATGGTTGAGAAACATGCGGACAGATATATAAGGAAGAAAGCCTTAAAGGATATGGCTATGCAGCGCTTCAAGGATTTACTTTGGCTTGAAGATGTGCCAAATAGGCTTGAGTGCTACGACATATCTAATACCATGGGTCAAAATTCAGTTGCGTCCATGGTTGTCTACGAGAACGGCGATATGCAAAGAAATGAGTACAGGCGCTTTAGGATTAAGACTATAGTTGGACCAGACGACTACGGCTCACTAAGAGAAGTGCTTGAGAGACGTTTTATGAGAAGTATGAAGGATAAGGAAGGCTCATTCGCGGCGCTGCCAGACGTCATACTTATAGACGGCGGCCTTGGCCAAGCATCAAGCGCACAGATGGTTTTGGACAATCTTGGTATAGAGATACCAGTTGTCGGACTAAAGAAGGACGACCATCACAGAACAGATTCGCTCGCTTATATGGGTGAGATCATTAAGCTTGATAAGAGCTCAGAGCTATTCAAGATACTAACAAGGATACAAGACGAGGCACACAGATTTGCCATCACATATCATAGGTCCTTAAGGGAGAAAAACATCAATCAGTCTATACTCGATGAGATAGTTGGCATCGGTCCTAAAAAGAAGAAGATATTATATGAAGCCTTTGACGATATAGATGCGATTAGGAGAGCAAGCCTTGAAAAGCTTGAATCAGTCAAGGGCATATCAAAGACAAACGCAAAAGATATATATGAATTTTTTAGAAAAGATACTTAGTTGATTTAAGTATCTTTTTTTAATGAATTATCACTTGAAATTAAAATGAAAAGTTAAAAAATTAAAAATCTTAGTGCTAGTCTTATTCGAGTAGCACTTTTTGTTTATGCAAATTTAAAGTTTATTTAATTATTTATATAAAGTGCTTGACAAATGAGTTAGCTAGTGCTAACATGGATTTAGAATAAGATTATAAAGCTGTGAATTAAAATATTATATTAGAATATAAAAAGAAATTTTATAAAATTATTTATTAAGAGGAGAAAATTTTATGAATCAATTAGATTTTTATGATGACAAGAAAATAAAAGCTGATTACAAAAATTGGGTTCCTAAAAGACTCTTGGTCGCTAAAATTGGCGAAAGTCTAGTAAGTTTTATTTTGTTTATCATATTTGGTGCAAGTGACCTAGTTCTTCAAGGAAAGCCAAGGCTTATCTGTGGGATTATCCTAGGCTTAGTATGCCTAATACTTCTTTTTATTACTGTCTGGTTAAGCATCTTATATAAGAGTTTTGATTACAAGGGTAAAAGAAAGCTCGCTAAAGTCATGATAGAAGGGACTGCGGGCTATGTAAAAATCCAAGATGGTGGAGTGGGCTTAGATGTGGGCTGCGGCAGTGGGGCTCTTACTATAGCCTGTGCTAAGAAAAATCCGGGGGCGATCATGGTGGGCTGTGATATATGGAGTGGTTCATACAAGAGCGAATTTTCAAAGAAGCTCTGCCAAGACAATGCTAGTGCCGAGGGAGTAGCAAATGTGAGATTTGTAGAAGGAAATGCAGTAAATCTTCCCTTTGAAGATGAAAGTTTTGATGCAGTTACAAGCAACTATGTTTATCACAATATTGTAGGGCGAAATAAACAAAAACTTTTACTGGAAACATTTCGCGTGCTTAAAAAAGGCGGAGTTTTTGCTATTCATGATTTGATGAATAAGTCAAGATATGGAGATATGAATAAATTTATAGAAAAGCTAAAAAAAGATGGTTATCAAGATGTGCAATTAATTGATACAACAAAGGGTCTTTTTATGAGTCATAAAGAAGCTATCTTACTGGGACTTTCTGGCTCAACTATTCTTATTGGGAGAAAATAAATTTGTATATAAATTACTAAAACAAAATTTGGAAAATTGATGAGGTATGTATGATGAAATATAAAGGTTTTTATTTCTTATTGTTTAAAGGTTCAATGAAAAAAGTTCTTATAGAGAAGTATGATAAAGGATATGCTTCAGAAATTATTAAAAAGAGCAAAATAATTTATCGAAAATTAATAGAAGAAGCAGATGATATAGGCAATGACAATCCTATGGCATACAATGAGATGTTCGCCCTTGCCTTTGTTGCTCCTTATATAGCAAGTGAGAAAAATATTCCACCAGAAACCATTCAGGAAATGATGCGCCAATCTCTTTATTCTGTCAAATGGTATTTTTCCTTAATTAATCTAAATACTAAGAGAGGAAAAGAGGCCAATAAGAAAAATATTCTTAAGTATTACAAGTGGTATACAGAGGAAAAAGAAAAGCTATATCCTACGTCATTTAAAGTTGATTTTGAGGGAGTACCTTATGAAGGCGCTTGTTATTATAGAATTACTCGTTGCCCTATTTGTGCTTACACAAAGAAGCTGGGGGTAGATGAATTAATGCCACTATTATGCGAACTTGATGAGCTTATGATAAGTCTTGAGCATGGAGTACTTCACAGAAAAGATACTATAGCAAATGGAGCAGAGTGTTGCGATTATTTCATCACAGGCGATAGAGAATAAAGTGAAGTTATTTGGATAAGTATTGGTGAAAACTTGTAAATTGTGATTAATTGATTTTAAAGGAGGGGAATAAAATGAGTTTAACTTATAAAATTGCATCGACAATAGTAAGAATGGTAGGCGTCAAAAAAATGTTTTTAAAGAACAAAGAAGAGATGCTTGAGTATGCAAAAGGTGAAAATGCAAAAATAGTATTTGATTTAGAAAAGGCAAAGGCAAGGGCTACGAGAAAAAAATATTATCTTTTTGATAGGGATGTTATGGGATACAGACTGATTTCATATCAAAAAAATCAAACGCCCGCCGACAGTGCAGTTCTTTATCTATTCGGAGGAGGAATGATTACACAACCGAATAAACTGGATTTTAAATTATCGGAAAGAATAATGGAACAAAGCAGCAAAGATGTTTGGTTTTTATTTTATCCTCTTTGTTCAGAAGATGTAAAGATAAATAAGACATATGAAGTATCATTTGAAGCCTATAGGCTTATGACCAAAACTTATAAAGCAGAAAATATCAGCGTCCTTGGATTTTCATCAGGAGCTTGTCTATCACTAGGGATTTTTTTGCATAACAACGACATAGGAAGACCACTTCCAATGCCAGGCAAGATTATTTCAGTTTCTCCAGGAGGAATTCCGGATGTAACTGTCGATGAGAACAAAGAAATTTGGGAGAAATTAAAAGAACTTAACCACAAGGATGTAATGATTGATCCGACGTACATTAAAACAGCAAGAGAAATCGCAAAAGGAGATGAAGACATACCTGAATATATGTTAGATGGAACTGTAGGAGATTTTAGCGACTTTCCGAAAACATATTTTTATTTCGGAGAAAATGAATGCCTCTATGCCTTTGCGCAAACCTTTAAAAAAGCAATGGAAAAATACCACGTACCATACGAAATTATTGTCGGAAAAGGAATGTGCCACTGTTATCCATTGGTGAGATTTTTTAAAGAAGGAAGAGAAGCACAAGATGAAATTATTGAATTATTAAAACAATAGCCGGGAGAAAAAATGAAATCGAAAGAATTTAAAATGCCTTCATTTGGTGTTGGACCTATATATGTAATTACTTGTTTAATTCTTACAATATTAGGAAGATACCTTCATCTTAAGGGATACCTATATCAAGGCGAAATAAGTAAAGGGAAAATAATATTTATTATTATAGGAATATTCTTTATAATGCTCGGACTATATTTATGGATAGAAGCGGTTATAATTCAAAAAATAAATAAAAAAGTTAAAGAGAATAAATTGATCACGACGGGAGTATACGGCATTGTAAGAAATCCCGTATATTCAGCATTTTTATTTATATTCACAGCTATACTTTTATTTACATCAAATTATATTTTGTTAATATTGCCCTTTGTTTTTTGGGCTTTCTTAACAATATTAATGAAAAACACAGAAGAAAAATGGTTAAAAAATGAATTTGGCAAAGAGTATGAAGAATATTTAAAAGAAGTAAACAGAGTAATACCATGGCTTAGAAATAAAAAACGAGACTGAAGATAGGGGGACGTATTTAGTCTTTTTCTTATAAATAAAGAAAGAGATAGGTTTTTGAATGAAGTTGGTAATATAGGATACGGGATTAGACTTAGTGAGAGAAAGCATATAAATATCAAGAAAACTTTAAACTTCATGAAAAGTTATGTAAAAGCTATTTAAAGGAAAATAAAAAATATAAGGAAGTGATTAATATAGAAATTCGAAAAATTTTAAGATCAGATTTAGAAGAATTAGCAAAACTAATGGTAGCTGTCTACAATGCTCCACCTTGGAATAATAAATGGACAAAAGAAACAGCAATGGAATCCATAAGCGATATTTTAGATTTCCCTAAATTTTTTGGCAATGTAATTGTCGATGGAAATAAAATAATTGGTGCAATAATTGGCCATATAAGAAGATATTCTAGTGAATCAACATTTTACATTGATGAGTTTTTTGTTTCTGAAAAATATAGAGGGACTGGTTTAGCAAAAGAACTTTACCAAACGAGTATAAAACAATTGCAGCAAAGAGGTATAAGTGGTGCGTTTTTTACTACTTTAAAAAATTCGCGAGCCTACTATTTTTATGTAAAAGAAGGTGCTTGGGATTTGGATGATTCAGCTTGCTTCTACCATAAATTTTAGTAGTTTCTTATTAAATTGATACTTGATGAGATAGTTGGCATTGCTCCAAAAAGAAAAGATATATGTGAATTTTAGAAAAGATACTTAGTTGATTAAAGTATCTTTTTTTGTAAATAATATTTAGATATGTGATATAATTTAATTAAGAATGATAAAGGAGGATTAGAAATGCCAGTTGATGATATAAAACTTAGCTTAGATGAAGTAAAAGCTAATTTACCAACGATAGCCGAAGATGTCTTAGGCCTTTACAATTTGCAATTTAGCTTTAATGAATTTTTTGACATACTTAGAGAATTTGGAGGCGCTTCTAGCGATTTTGAGATTAGTAATGTTGATTATAGACCGTATTTAATAGCGATAAAAGATATATACATGAGATTTTTAATTTCTCAAGATGTTTATATAAAAGCAGACGCTGGAAGATTTTATGAGGTCAACAGAGATGAGATACTTCAATTGACGTTTAAGCAATGGAGTGAAAATAAAGATAGGTATGAATTTGACTACGATAGAGATATTGTGAATATTTTTAATAGCATACTTAAAGTTTTTGATAAATATACCTATGGCATAGGCTTATCTGATCCTGAAATGTTTTATAATATATCTGAAGATAAAATTTTAAAAGAAATTCTCGAGATAATTGACGACCCTTATAAAGATGAGCTCTTAGAAGCTAGGGCAGCTGATAAAGATAAGTTTAGCTTTGAAGAAAGTGATTATGGTGCTCAGGCCATTACAGAAGAGCCTGCCTATGAAGATAGAAATGATATAGATGAGCAATATGAAGAAGAGAGCGAGGCATCCATAGAGGAAGAAATTCAAGATGAAGAAGCAGATGACGGTCTGACTGATTTTTTTGAATGTAATTTTGATGCATATATAGATAACTACGAAATAAAATCACGTGGCTAATAATATTTAGGAAAGGGGTTAATTATGAGTATATTAGATGATATTTTATATGATGCTGCGAGAAACTTTACATATATGGCACTAGACAAAGGAGTTAAGGCGATTAAAAAAACTGGACAAGCAGTAAATAGATTTTTGCTTTCTGTAAACATCCTCACTGCTTTAAAACTAGGCGAGTATCCTTCTGCAAAAATTGATAAAGTTACGTCTGATGGCTATAAGGAGTACTGCGCTTTAAGTGAAGATGACTTTGATGATATCATGTACAATTTATTAATGTTTGAACTAAAAAAAGCTAATGAATATAAAAAAGAGTTTGGAATTAACACATATGATATAGAAATAGGAATAAAAGATATCTGCGGCTTAGTATATGATTCACAGATATATAAGGCCGAAGAAAGTGAATTGTTCCAAGAACAATATTTAACAAACGATGAATTTTTAGAGTATTATCACGGACATGCCTTTGGCGATTCATTAGATCTCATAAAATTGATTATTAAGAATGAAGCAAGTGCTTATATCGCAGCGACATCATTTTTGGAAACAAGCTTCCTGTTGACAAGATCAATACATGAAATCATTTACGCGCACTTAAAAGGCTTAGGATTTGGAAGGTCATACTACGATTACCTTCAGTACAACTCCGTAAGCCTTGAGAAGGTCTTAGCCACTGCGATTAAGTATATATTTTATGCCTATCCATATACCAATACCGATACAAGCGATGCAAATTATTTTTCGACAATTGAGAATAGATATTCAAAATATGATGATTATATAAAGAAACTTAGATCTAGCGAAAATCCAATTGAGCATATAATCGTTAATCAAGACTTCACTTATGAAGAAATAGAGTCTGAAATAAGAACTTTTTATCTTGAGGGTAATGAGGATGCTCTTGAAGGTCTAAAGAATTTATATGATAATTTTGTTATTTTAGGCAATAGATATTTATCTATATTAAAAAGCATTGTTGAAAATATAGAAACAAACAAGAACTTATATAAAGGTCTGGCTAGAGGCAAAAGCGGTGAAGACTTTACTTATGAATACTTAAGAAGCGTTTTGCCAAGAGATTGGGAGCTGCTTAGAAATGTAAACGTAGCTCATAATGGCCAGCAAAGAGAAAACGATTTAATTCTTATTAGCAATAAAGGTATATTTACCATAGAAGTTAAAAATTACATGGCTGGGTCCATCACAGTTAAAAACGATGGTAAAGTAATTCATAATATTGGTAATGGCTTAGCTGATGAGAGCCGCAGCGTTATCGAACAATCAGAGAGTCATGTAGCTTTTATTACGAGATTTATGGAAGAAAATTCAAAAATAAATCACAAGAAATGGTATGAAGTGGTTCATGGCACAGTTGTTATCTCAAACAACGAGATGGAAGTAGATAATCAATCGAGCTATCCGATATTTAGAGCTGCCTTATTAAGACAGTATATACTTAATAACTTTGATGATGTTTTTACAGATGAAGAAGTTCAAGAGCTTAAGGATTTGCTTTTATCACAAGCAAAAGCTGATGTAAAGCGCAAGTATTTATTCTTAAATCCTGAATTTATAAGTCAAGAAAGTCTTGCTTTAATACAAAGCAATTATTCTGCTTTTATGAGTAATTATTATCAATTGCTAGGAAGGATCGATGGCGTTATGAACTTAACTAACTCATTGACCTTAGTACCAAGGATAGATGACGAAGGAAAGCTTTCTTATCTAATAACAACAAGTGATACTAGTCTTATGCTTTCAAACATAGATGAAGAGAATCGCGATTTTATAAAAAAACTATTAAATATTTAATCATATCAATTGACCTCAGCTTAGCTTGAGGTCTTTTTAAATTACTTCACTCATAGTACGCGCAATTCGAAATTGTTGTTTTAATAAATGTTTTTAATAGCGCTAGCAAAATTACTAGCCGAATGACGTGCGATTAACATGGCAAAAACATTAAGCATATGATCCGTGTTTATCATAGCAAAGCTATTAGCCTAATGACGCGCGTTTAAAGAAGTGATTTTACTTATCTAAGGCTCTGTGATCATGGTGGCAAGGCCATAAGCATGGCAATAAGTAAAAGCTATATGAAAGCGTTTAAGTATAAGTAAATCTTATAGGTGATTTAAATCACATTTATAAATTACCCTTGCAAATATTTGGCCTTTGTTATATAATTACATTTGTGAAAGATAATAATTTTATAGGAGGAATAAAAATGGCAAAACAATTTAAAACCATGGATGGTAACACAGCTGCTGCATATGTATCATACGCATTTACAGAAGTTGCTGCCATCTACCCAATAACTCCTTCTTCAAATATGGCTGAAGCTGTTGACAGCTGGTCTGCTCACGGCAAGACTAACATATTTGGCGAAAGAGTTTTAGTTCAAGAAATGCAATCTGAAGCTGGCGCAGCTGGTGCTGTACACGGATCATTACAAGCAGGTGCATTAACTACTACATATACAGCTTCACAAGGTCTTCTACTTATGATTCCTAATATGTATAAGATCGCTGGTGAATTACTACCAGGTGTATTCCACGTATCAGCAAGAGCTCTTGCTTCTCACGCTCTAAGCATCTTTGGTGACCACCAAGACGTTATGGCATGCCGTCAAACTGGCTTTGCTATGTTAGCATCTGGCTCAGTTCAAGAAGTTATGGACCTTGCAAGTGTTGCTCACCTTTCAGCTATTAAGGGCAGAGTACCATTCTTACACTTCTTCGATGGTTTCAGAACTTCTCACGAAATTCAAAAAATCGAAGTTATCGACTATGAAGATCTAAAGAAACTTCTTGACAAGGACGCTCTAAGAAAGTTCAGAGAAAACGCTTTGAACCCAGAACATCCAGTAACTAGAGGTACTGCTCAAAACCCTGATATCTATTTCCAAGCTGCAGAAGCATCTAACAAACACTATGAAGATATCGTTGAGATAGCTGCTGACTACATGAAGGAACTTTCAAAGATTACAGGAAGAGAATACAAACCATTCAACTACTACGGAGCTGAAGACGCTGAAGACATCATCGTTGCTATGGGTTCTGTAACTGATACTGTTGAAGAAACTGTTGACTACTTAAACAGCAATGGCAAGAAGGTTGGTCTTATCAAGGTTAGACTATATAGACCATTCTCTAAGAAATACTTCTTCGATGTATATCCAAAGACTGTTAAGAGAATAGCTGTTTTAGATAGAACTAAGGAAAAGGGCGCTCTAGGCGAACCACTATACCTTGACGTTAAGTCAATGTTCTACGATGCAGATACTAAGCCACTTATCGTTGGTGGTAGATACGGTTTAGGTTCAAAGGATACTACTCCTTCACAAATCTTATCTGTATATGAAAACTTAGCATCAGAAAATCCTATCAATGGTTTCACTATTGGTATCAATGATGATGTTACTCATAAATCACTAGAAATTAAGAAAATTATAAATACTGAACCAGAAGGAACTATCAAGTGTAAATTCTGGGGCTTCGGATCAGACGGTACAGTAGGTGCTAACAAGTCAGCTATCAAGATTATCGGTGATAACACTGACCTTTACGCACAAGGCTACTTTGCTTATGACTCTAAGAAGTCAGGTGGTGTAACTGTTTCTCACTTAAGATTCGGTAAATCACCTATCAAATCAACATACCTAATCAGCCACGCAGACTTCATAAGCTGTTCAAAACAATCTTACATCAATCTATATGATTTATTAGATGGACTTAAAGATGGCGGAACATTCTTATTAAACTGCATTTGGGACGAAAAGGAACTAGAAGAAAACTTACCTAACAGCTTAAAACGCTCTATTGCTGAGCACCATGCTAAGTTCTACACTATAAACGCAACTAGAATCGCTGAAGATATCGGTCTAGGCGGAAGAACAAACATGATCATGCAAGCTGCATTCTTCAAGTTATCTGAAGTACTTCCTCTTGACGAAGCAATTGCTCACTTAAAGGACTCTATCGTTAAATCTTATGGACGTAAGGGTGAAAAAGTAGTTAATATGAACTACGAAGCAGTTGACAAGGGTATTGAAGAATTAAAAGAAATTAAATATCCAGAAAGCTGGAAAGACTTAAAGGACGAAAAAGAAGAAAAGAAAGAAACTACTAAGTTCTTCGAAGAAATTGCTGAAGTAATGAACGCTCAAAAGGGTGACACTCTTCCAGTATCTAAGTTTGTAGGTATTGAAGACGGTACTTTTGAAAATGGTACAGCTAAGTTCGAAAAGAGAGCTATCGCTGTTAACCTACCTAAGTGGCACAAAGAAAATTGTATCCAATGTAACCAATGTTCATACATCTGCCCTCACGCTGTTATCAGACCAATACTTCTAAATGATGAAGAAGCTGCTAAGGCTCCTGAAACATTTGAAACAATCGAAGCTAAGGGTAAAGGCTTAGAAGGATTACAATACAGAATGCAAGTTTCATCACTTGACTGTACAGGTTGCGGTAACTGCGCTGACATCTGTCCAGCTAAGGAAAAAGCATTAGAAATGGTTCACTTCGAAGACATTGCTGAAGTAGAAAGTGAAAACTGGGATTTCGCTATGGACGAAGTTGAAGTAAAAGACGACCTTATGGATAAATTTAGCGTTAAGGGATCTCAATTCCAACAACCACTTCTTGAATTCTCAGGCGCTTGCGCTGGTTGCGGTGAAACTGCTTATGCTAAATTAATCACTCAACTATATGGTGACAGAATGATCGTTGCAAACGCAACTGGATGTTCATCAATTTGGGGTGGTTCAGCTCCATCAACTCCATACTGCGTAAACAAATGCGGTAAGGGACCTGCATGGGCTAACTCATTATTCGAAGATAACGCTGAATATGGTTACGGTTTCGTTCTAGCTGATGAAGTTAACAGAAAGAGAATCAAAGCTCTTATGGAAAGCTACATCGAACTAGACAAGAAGGACGCTGATCTTGAAGAAGCGTTCAAACTATGGTTATCAGATATAAGAGACGCTAGAGTAAGTAAAGAAGCTTACGCTAAGATGGCTAATAAATTAGCTAAGAAGACTGGCGACGCAGCTCAAGACGAAATACTAGAACAACTTGATGAACTAAGAGACTACATGATTAGAAAGTCTGTTTGGGTATTCGGTGGAGACGGCTGGGCTTACGATATAGGCTTTGGCGGACTTGACCACGTACTAGCAGCTGGTAAAGACATCAACATCTTTGTATTTGATACAGAAGTTTACTCAAATACAGGTGGACAATCATCAAAAGCTACTCCAACAGCAGCTGTTGCAAAATTCGCAGCTTCTGGTAAGAAGATCAGAAAGAAAGACCTTGGTCTAATGATGACAAGCTATGGCTACGTATACGTTGCTCAAATCGCTCTAGGCGCTAACATGAACCAAGCACTTAAAGCAATTAAAGAAGCAGAAGAATACGATGGACCATCAATCATCATCGCTTACGCTCCATGTATCAACCACGGATTAAAATGCGGTATGGGTAAGAGCGTTAACAGAGAAAAACAAGCTGTTGCAGCTGGTTACTGGCACCTATACAGATTCGACCCAAGACTTGAAAAAGAAGGCAAGAATCCATTTGTACTAGACTCAAAAGACCCTACAGAATCATTCCAAGACTTCATAGGCTCTGAAGTAAGATACACATCACTTCAAAAGGACTTCCCTGAAGAAGCAGAAATCTTATTCAAGGCAGCTGAAGAATCTGCTAAAGACAGACTTGCAAGCTACAAGAGAATGGCTGGCTTAGATAAATAATTTAAGTAAATATATTTAATGAGATGCGAGGAGATATCTTCGCATCTTTTTTTGCTTGCAATTCACCCCTCAATAATTTATAATATATAAAAGGAAGTGAAGAGATGAAACTAATTAAAGCAAATAAAAAACATAAAGATATAGTTTTAGAATTTAAAGAGAAAATAATAGAAGCAGGAGAGAGATTTTGCGGGGTTAGTGGACTTGAAAGACTTGATTTTGATGAGTGGCTTGAAAGGAATAAGTCAATAGAAAATAAAAGCACCTGCCCAGAGGGAATAGTCCCTGCGATGCAATATATTTATACTGATGACGACGAGAGCAAAGTTATTGGCATGATAAATTTAAGACTTGAACTGAATGACTTTTTACTTAAATTTGGTGGACATATAGGCTACTCAATTGTCCCAGATGAAAGACGCAAAGGATACGCAAAAGCTATGCTTAAAGAAGGACTTAAGTTTTATAAAAATCACGGCTATGAAAAAGTTCTTATTACATGTGACGTAAATAATATAGCGTCAGCAAAGACCATAGAAGCGTGTGGCGGTGAGCTCGAAAATATTATTAAAGAAGATGAACTTCATTCAACAAAAAGATACTGGATTAAATTATAATTGGGTATATATATTTTAAGGAGTTGATTATATGTATTTACTAAAACTATACAGAGACTTTGACCTTGTCTACTCGATAGGCATGTTCAAAGAAGAAAAAGATTACAAAGAGTTTTTAAAAGGCATTCCAAGCTGCAAACCTGAAGAAGATGGCTATAACTATAGAATATATCTAGATGGTTTTCCAGCACTACTTAAGCTAAAATTCAATGACGCCGACTTTATCATTTCGAGAGATATCTTTCTAAACAGAGAATATCTTTACGTCGATGTCGAAGAGTATCCACTACTTAACGAGTACAAAGGCATGTATGATAAGTATCAAGTGATTGGCGCTTATGCCATCGGCACAGATGAGCTCGAAGACTATGTGACAAGACGTAACAAGAAGCTCGATCTTGTATTTAAGATACTTGATGATATGGGCGTCGAAGCCTTTAGAGATTATTCAGACTCTGAAGATGGTGAGTGCATCATTCTTAAGAAGGACTCAAGTATATTATTCGTGCTTGACCCATCATTCAATGAAGACCTTCCAGACGATGAAGCTGGACTAAGAAAAGCAATCGAAGAAGAGCTAGAAAACAAGTAAATAGTTTTTGTAAAGATCTAAGTTAGTCTTAGATCTTTTTTAGTCCATATACATGTGATAACGTGGTAACAATTGTGATTAAAATGCTTGACAATTACGAGTAAATCTAATATAATAACAATGTTAATATATATGTAAGGGGAGAGATGTATGGCCAAAGAACAATACTTAACAGAAGAGGGTTTAAAACAAAAGGAAGAAGAGCTTGAGTACCTTAAGACCGTTGCAAGAAAAGAAGTTGCAGAAAAGATCAAGATAGCACTTGGTTACGGAGACTTAAGTGAAAACGCTGAGTATGATCAAGCAAAAAACGATCAAGCAGCACTTGAAGAAAAGATAGCTAAACTTGAAAATATACTTAGAAACGCAGTACTTATAGACGAGGCAGGAGATACTGATAACAAATCAGTAAAGGTTGGCTCAAACGTTAGATTCAAAGACATGGATACAGATGAGTTTTTAGAATACCAAATCGTTGGTGTAGTAGAAGCGGATCCATTTAACGGTAAGATTTCAAACGAAAGCCCTGTTGGCAGAGCCATGATAGGTAGAAAAAGAAATCAAGTTGTTGAAGTAGAAGCACCATCAGGTATTAAGAAATATAAAATAACAAAGATATCATAGGAGTTGAAAGATGCAAAACACAGATTTAAATGAAATGCTTCAAATTCGCAGACAAAAGTTAAAAGAACTACAAGATCAAGGCAAGAACCCATTCTTAATTGAAAAGTTTAATCCTGATCATCACACTACAGACATTACTGATAACTACGATGAATTTGAAGGCAAGGAAGTTACCGTAGCTGGTAGAATTATGTCAAAGAGAGGACACGGTAAAATCTCTTTCATGGACATACAAGATATGAAGGGAAGAATACAAATCCTTTCAAAAATTGACGAACTAGGTGAAGAAGCCTACAAGATTATCTCATACTTAGATATGGGGGACATCATAGGCGTAGAAGGCGAAGTCTTTAAAACACAATCAGGCGAAATCAGTATTAAAGCTAAAAAGCTTACATTACTTTCCAAATCCTTACAAATACTACCTGAAAAGTGGCACGGATTAAAAGACCCAGACCTTAGATACAGACAAAGATACGTTGACCTAATCGTTAACCCGGAAGTAAAAGAAACATTTTTACTAAGAAATAAAATTATTAGAAAGATTAGAGAGTACCTAGACAACTTAGGCTACTTAGAAGTAGAAACTCCAATCCTTGGCAATATCGCTGGTGGTGCAAACGCAAGACCATTCTTAACACATCATAACGCACTAAACATCGACATGTCATTAAGAATAGCGAACGAACTTTACCTAAAGAGACTTATAGTCGGCGGTTTCGACAAAGTTTATGAAATGGGTAAGATGTTCAGAAACGAAGGTATGGACACAAGACACAATCCAGAGTTTACTAATATCGAGCTATACGAAGCATACGCTGACTATAACGATATGATGGAAATTACTGAAAATCTTGTTGCTTACGTTGCTAAAGAAGTTTTAGGAACTACAAAAGTTGAATATCAAGGCAAAACTATTGACTTTACTCCACCATGGAGAAGAATTAAAATGCAAGACGCAGTTAAAGAGCACACAGGTGTTGACTTTGACAAGATAAATACAGATGAAGAAGCTCTTGAAGTAGCTAAAGAACATAAACTTGAAATAAAACCTGGCATGACTAGAGGCCACGTAATAAGTGAAATGTTCGAAGAATTCTGCGAACAATATATGGATCAGCCAACATTTATCATTGGCCACCCAGTAGAAATTTCTCCACTAGCAAAGAGAAATCCAGACGATCCAAGAATTACTAACAGATTCGAAGCCTTTGCCAATTGCTGGGAAATAGCAAACGCTTTCTCAGAATTAAACGACCCAATCGATCAAAGAGAAAGATTCGAAGAACAATTAAGACAAAAAGAATACGGCGATGACGAAGCACACCCAATGGATGAAGACTTCTTAAACGCTATAGAAGTTGGTCTTCCACCAACAGGCGGACTTGGTATAGGTGTTGACAGACTCATCATACTACTTACAAATCAAGCATCCATAAGAGACGTAATCTTCTTCCCTACAATGAAGCCAATAGGCTTAGAAAAGGCAGAAAATAGCGATTCTAATGCTAATAATGACAAAACTTACGACCAAGTTACGACAGATTTAAAAAAATTAGACTTCAGCAAAATAAAGGTTGAGCCTTTATTTGAAGATGAAGTTGATTTTGAAACTTTTTCAAAGTCTGATTTTAGAGTTGTAAAAGTAAAGAATTGTGAAGAAGTTCCAAAGAGTAAAAAATTATTAAAGTTTACTTTAGATGATGGAACTGGCAAAGATAGAATTATTTTGTCGGGTATTAAAGCTAATTATAATGCGGATCAATTAATTGGTAAAACTCTTTTGGCAATAACTAACTTGCCTGAAAGACAAATGATGGGAGAATTAAGTCAAGGCATGCTTTTATCTGCAATATGTGAATATGATGGGGAAGAGTTATTAAATTTAATAATGTTAGACCCTAGTATTCCTGCAGGAGCAAAATTATATTAATTAAAAATAGAACTCGTTATGAACTGAGATTAAAATATATTTAATCTCAGTTTTTTTATTAACATATTTTAGAGCGATAGAGAAATCTATCGTTTTTTTAATGCAAGAAAGGAAGTGAAATTATGAACTTTGATTATTTTTATAATCGTCAAGCTGATAGGTTTAGTTTCTATATGTTACCAAAAATCTTAATTAGTGATGAACATTTTAAATCTTTATCATCTGATGCTAAGATATTTTATGCTTGCTTACTTGAAAGAACTAGCTATTCATATAAAAATAATTGGATTGACGATGAAGATCGGGTTTATATAATTTTTACTATAGATGAAATCATGAAAACCTTGAGTGTTTCTAATAAGACAGCTACTAAAATATCTGCTGAGCTTGAAAATATTGGATTAATAGAAAAGAAAAGGCAAGGCTTAGGAAAGCCAAATATTATCTATGTTAAAGATTTTATGAGTGTATTTGACATCGAGAAAAATGAGTATATTACAAGAAGTGTAGATTCTACACTTCAGAAGTGTAATAATTACACTTCTGGAAATGTAAAAAGTACATCTCAAGAAGTGAAGAAAGTACACGGAATAGATACTAATTATAATAATACTAATTATAATAATATAAAAAGAGACGAGAAAAAAACTTATGGACAATTTCAAAATGTTTTCTTAAGTGAAATTGAATATCAAGACTTATTAAATAAAATAGGTAGTAGAATTAATGAATATATAGAAAGGTTGTCTTCATACATGAAGTCGAATGATAGATCTTACAAAGACCATAAAGCTACGATAATAAACTGGTATTTAAATGACAACAAATATAAAAGTAAAACACAATTGAAACCAGTATCTAAAGCTAAAGATTTCAATGAGAGAGAATATCCAGATAATTATTTAACTGAAAAATACTCAAATAATTGGAAATAAAAATTTGTGGAGGTGGATATACGATGGTTAATGAAGAGGCGAGCAGATCGACCTTAAATATAGAGTATAAACTGGCTAAAGCAACTGCTGAAGGTGTTTTGAATGCAATCAAATCAATATATGGTTTAGGTGGTAATGAAGAAAGCTTCGATAAAGCTCTTAAAACAAATGGGAAAGAAGTCAAGTTAAAAGACTTAGTAGCAAAGGGTAAAGTTGAAGATATGCCAATTAAAGATGCAGAATTGAAAGAACTGAGGAAAGAGCTAAAGAAAGATGGCGTAAATTTTTCAGTGGTTAAAGATAAGGAGACAAAAGAATATACTATATTCTTTCAATCAAAGGACTCAAAAGTAATGTATCACGCTTTTAACAAAGCTATCAAAAGAGCAGAAAAGAAGATAGATAGAAAAGAATCTGTCCACAAAAAACTTGAAAATTTTAAGCAAAAGGCAAAAGAAGCTATTTTTAAAGATAAAGTTAAAAATAAGCATAAGGAGCAATCACTATGATGTTAACTTTAAATCTTTTGCCACTATATTAAGAAGTTGACGGCTATGAAGAATAAAATAATAGAAAGCATAGTAGCTGACATTAAGGGCATGTTTAAAATACAGGATAAAAAAAGTTTTATTAAGCAAAACTTACCGTATCTTGTATTTTTTTATATAGCAAATATTTTTTCAAAGCATGTCAATGGTTATATAGGTGGAGATATTATAGATAAAATTTTTGTTGCTCTAAGAGATTTAAAAACTATCTCTTATATTCCAAGTTTAAAGCTAAACGATATTCTATCAGGTTTAATCTTTGTTGCCATAATCAAGCTGATTATTTACGAAAAAGGTAAAAACAGAAAAAAATTCAGACAAGGCAAAGAATATGGTTCTGCAAGATGGGGGAATTCCAAAGATATAGAGCCATATATCGACCCTAAGTTTGAAAATAATGTTTTAATTACTAATACCGAAAGACTTACAATGAACTCAAGACCTAAAAATCCTAAATATGCTAGAAATAAAAATGTCTTAGTAATAGGCGGTTCTGGTTCAGGTAAAACAAGGTTCTATGTTAAGCCAAATCTAATGCAAATGCATTCTTCTTATGTAGTCACTGACCCTAAAGGCACACTTATAAATGAGTGTGGAAAGATGCTTTATGACAATGGTTATGAAATAAAAGTTTTAAATACTATAAATTTTAAGAAGTCTATGAAATATAATCCGTTCGCATATATCAGAAGCGAAATAGACATCTTAAAATTAGTACAGACTATTATTGCCAACACTAAAGGCGAGGGCGAAAAAGCTGGAGAAGACTTTTGGGTAAAAGCTGAAAAATTGTATTATACGGCTTTGATAGGATATATCTTTTATGAAGCACCTAAAGAAGAGCAAAACTTTGCAACGCTTCTTGATATGATAGATGCTTCTGAAGTTAGAGAAGATGATGAAACATACAAAAACCCAGTTGACAGACTATTCGAAGCATTGGAACAAAAAGATCCTCAGCATTTTGCTGTTAAGCAATATAAAAAATATAAACTCGCAGCTGGAGTAATAGAATTAAGGAGAACACTTAATCACTATTTTAGTGAAATATGTACTTCTTAATTCTTTTTTTATTGAAAAATTAAGAGAAAGGGGGTAAAAATGAGGAATTTTGAAAAGATAACAGCACTCTATGAAAGATTAAGTCGTGATGATGAACTGCAAGGAGAGAGTAACTCTATCATCAATCAGAAAAAAATATTGGAAGAATACGCAAGCAAAAATAACCTGTCAAACATCATTCACTTTACAGATGATGGAATCAGCGGAACACAGTTTGACAGACCGGGATTTATGGCAATGATGAACGGAGTCAATCAAGGAAATATTGGTTGTATCATCGTAAAAGATATGAGCAGACTTGGCAGAGATTATCTCAAAGTCGGTCAATGTATGGAGATACTAAGACAAAAGGGCGTAAGACTAATCGCTATCAATGACAATGTAGATAGTTTTTACAGAGAAGATGATTTTACCCCTTTTAGAAATATCATGAACGAATGGTATGCAAGAGATACATCAAGAAAAATCCAATCGACTTTCAAGTCAAAAGGGGAAAGTGGAAAACATACGGCAAGTACACCGCCTTATGGCTATATCAAAGATGAAAAAGATAAAAACAAATGGATAGTAGATGAAAAAGCAGCAGAGATAGTAAGGCGAATATTTAACCTGACCATGCAAGGAAATGGTCCGTATCGAATAGCAAAGATATTAGAAAGTGAAAAAGTAGATATACCCGCCTACCATCAACAAAAATTAGGCTATGGACTATATCAAAGCAAAAACTTTGAACATCCCTATCGTTGGTGCAGCTCAACCATAGCAAGCATTTTAAAGAAACAGGAATACTTGGGGCATACAGTCAATTTCAAGACAAGAAAGCATTTCAAGGACAAGAAAAGTAAATATGTATCGGAAGATAACTGGCTTATTTTTGAAAACACGCATGAACCAATCATAGACCAAGAAACCTTTGATAATGTGCAAAGGATAAGGGGAAATGTAAAAAGGTATCCTGACGGTTGGGGAGAATATCACCCACTCACAGGACTGATGTATTGTGCAGATTGTGGGAGCAAGATGTATGTTCATAGAACGAGCAATTACAAAAATATACCCTATTACACTTGCAGTGCCTATACTAAAACACCTTGTGGCATGCTTTGTCCATCAGCACACAGAATAAAAGCGGAAGTAGTCTTAAACCTTATTAGGGAAACACTGAAAGACATTAAAAAATACCTTGATGAAGATAATGAAGCCTTTATCCGTTCCATTCAAAATGAAATGGAAGAAAAAGAAAAAATAGAGATAGAAAAGGAAAAGATAAGATTAACGGAAAGCCAAAACAGACTTCAGGAACTCGAACGACTGATGTGCAGAATTTACGAAGATATGATCCTGAATAAAATACCGAATAATCGCTATGAAATCCTTAATAATCAATATGAAACGGAGCAGGTAGCTTTAAGTAAAGAAATTAAGGACTTGGAGCAGCAGGTTTCAAGATATGAAAAAGAAACAGACAGAGCAAGAAAATTTATATCTCTTATCAGTCGTTATGAAAACTTTGATGAACTTACAACTACAATGATAAATGAGTTTGTAGAAAAAATTATCGTACACGAAAGAGATAGAAAAGGAAGTCAGACATCAAAGCAAAAGATAGAAATTTACTTTAATTTCATAGGAAATTATGAACTGCCACAGGCGGAGTTAAGTGATGAAGAAAAACAAAAACTTGAGGAAGAAGAAAGAAAAATAAAGAAAAGAAAAGACAAGCTACATCAAAATTACCTGAAACGAAAAGCAAGCGGAAAACAGAAAGAGTATGAAGATAAATATAAGGCAAGGAGAGAACAGAAGAAACAGGAGAAAATAAAGGTTTTGAAAAGAGTGGGGATACCGGTGAGTGAGTATATAAAAACAAATATTTAAACCTATCTTGACAAATATTGAATTTTGATTTATTATTAAATATATATTCAGTATTTGAATAGAAAGAGGTGTGCTATGGCACAAGTATTAAAAGAAGAAGTTAGAAATAGAATACTCGAAGCAGCAGAAAAAGTATTTTATAAAAAGGATTATAGAGGTGCCAAATTAACAGAAATTGCAAAAGAAGCAGATATTCCTGTGGCACTCATTTATACCTATTTCAAAAATAAGGAAGTTTTGTTTGATGCAGTAGTAAGTTCTGTTTATATAAACTTCGAGTCAGCTTTTAATGAGGAAGAATCTTTGGAAAAAGGTTCTGCTTCTGAAAGGTTTGATGAGGTTGGAGAAAATTATATTCATGAACTTTTAAAAGATCGTAAGAAGTTAATTATTTTAATGGATAAAAGCTCAGGTACAAAGCATACAGAAGCAAAACAAAAACTCATATCACAAATGCAGGTTCATATTGAAGTAAGTTTAAAAAGACAATCGAAACAGGAATATGATCCAATGCTTGCCCATATTTTAGCCAGTAACTTTACAGAGGGACTTCTTGAAATAGCAAGGCATTATCAAAGTGAAAAGTGGGCAAAAGATATGCTAAAACTTATTGCAAGGTGTTATTACAAGGGAGTGGAATCCCTATAATCAGCACAAAAAAATAGACTTTGCGTAATCAGCAAAGTCTTACTTTAAACCTTAATACTGAATTAAAATTCAATATTATTCAATTTTGAAAGGAGAGTTGTTCATGCCGGAAAAAGAATTAAGAAAAAAAGTGATTGGGAAAAACGGTTTATCCAATTCACTTCTTGCTTTAAAAATAGTATTTGATTTGATACCACAAATCTTACTCGTATATTTGATTAGTTCTTTAATTACAAACAATATTAACGAAGGTAATTTAAAGTATATATTTTTGGGAATCTTTATATCGTTTGTATTAAAAGGAGTGTTTTATTATTTTGCAACAAAGGTTGCCCATGAGAAAGCATACGAAAAATTAACAGAACTTAGGTTAGATATTATCGGTCATCTGAAAAAACTAAGTTTGGGATTCTTTAAAGAACATAATACAGGAGAGCTTACCAACATTGTCCAACATGATGTAGAACAAGTGGAAGTATATCTTGCTCATGGTCTCCCTGAAATAATGTCAGTTACACTTCTGCCTACCATTATTTTTGTAGCTATGATTTTTGTGGATTGGCGTCTTGCTCTTGGGATGATTGCCGGAGTTCCACTCATGTATTTGGTAAAAGTTCTTTCACAGAAAACAATGGATAAAAACTTTGCGATTTACTTCAATCATGAAAACAGAATGAGAGAAGAGCTAATGGAATATGTAAAAAATATTTCTGTGATTAAGGCTTTTGCTAAAGAAGAGGAAATTAGTGAAAGAACATTAAAAACGGCAAGAGAATATATTTACTGGGTTAAAAAGAGCATGGGGATGGTTACAATTCCAATGGGACTCATTGACATATTTATGGAAATTGGAGTGGTTATTGTCATGATTTTGGGAAGCATATTTCTTTATCATGGAAATATTACAACGCCTAATTTTATCCTTGCCATTATTTTATCGTCTGCTTTTACTGCTTCTATAAGTAAGACAGCTACATTGCAACATTTTTCTATTGTGTTTAAGGAAGCGTTAAAGGCGATAGGGAAAGTATTAACAGTTCCACTTCCAAACAAAAAGACAGAACAAGGTTTAGAATTTGGAAACATAGAATTTAAAGATGTGAATTTTGCATACGGAAAAGATAGCTTTGAGCTTAAAAATATCAATTTGAATTTTAAGAAAAATAGTTTGAACGCCTTTGTAGGAGCAAGCGGTTGTGGAAAGAGTACGGTATCTAATTTGCTTATGGGATTTTGGGATGCAGATGAAGGACAAATACTGATAAATGGAAAAGATATAAAAGAATATAGTCAAGAAAATATCTCAATGCTGATTGGTAGTGTGCAACAAGAAGTTATCCTTTTTGACTTAAGTATTTTTGAAAATATAGCAATTGGAAAACTAAATGCAACAAAAGAAGAAGTCATAGAAGCTGCTAAAAAAGCAAGATGCCATAATTTTATTTCAGCATTGCCAAATGGATATGAAACACGAGTAGGTGAAATGGGAGTTAAGTTATCCGGTGGAGAAAAACAAAGAATCTCTATAGCAAGAATGATACTGAAAAATGCACCGATTTTAATATTAGATGAAGCAATGGCGGCTGTTGATAGTGAAAATGAAAGACTTATCGGCGAAGCAATTGACGATTTAAGCAAGGATAAAACCATCATTACAATTGCTCATCATCTAAATACGATTAGAGATTCAGACCAAATTATTGTTATGGATAAGGGTGTTGTTCTTGATGCAGGAAGCCATGAAGAGCTGATGAAAAGATGTGATTTTTATAAGGATATGGTTGAAGCACAGAACAAGGTAGATAGATGGAATTTGAAAGAGGTGGTAACAGAAAATGTTTAGAGAAATGTTAAAACTACTTACAAAAACTGGCAAGAGAGATTTGATTATATCGAGTGTATTCTTTGCCCTTTATGGACTAAGCTCCATAGCTATGATTGTGATCGTATTTTCTATACTGTTCCAAATATTCGATGGAACGAGCTTAGCAAGTCTATATAAATATTTTATTGCGATTGGATTACTTGTAGTGTTCAAAGGTATTTGTAATATGGTTGCAGATATGAAAAAGCATAGTGCAGGTTTTGATATTGTTCAGCAAATCAGAGAACGCATGATTATCAAATTAAAAAAATTCAGCTTAGGATTTTATACCAACGAAAGACTGGGCGAGATCAATACAATTTTACACAAAGATGTTGATAATATGTCCCTTGTTGTAGGACACATGTGGTCAAGAATGTTTGGTGATTTTTTGATAGGTGCAGTCGTATTTGTTGGTCTTGCAAGTATTGATTTCAAACTTGCTATTATTATGGCTGTATCTGTTCCGATTGCACTTATCTTTCTATATCTGACAATTAAGCAATCTGAAAAAATAGAAAATCAGAACAACTCAGCACTTCTTGATATGGTTAGCTTATTTGTTGAATATGTTAGAGGAATACCTGTACTAAAGAGTTTTTCAAACAATAAGAGCTTAGATAATGAGCTTATGAACAAAACGAAAAAGTTCGGAGAAACAAGTAAAGCAGCTTCAAGATTCAAGGCAAAACAGTTATCTATATTTGGTTTTTTACTGGATATTGGATATTTAGTTCTTTTAATTGCAGGAGCAATACTTGTTATAAAGGGAAATCTCGATGTGCTTAATTTTATTATCTTTGCGGTAATTTCAAAAGAGTTTTATAAGCCGTTCGCTTCTATGGAACAACACTATATGTACTATGTTTCGGCGGTAGATAGTTACGAAAGACTTTCAAGAATTTTATATGCAGATGTAATCCCGGATAAAGTGAATGGAATTGTTCCGAAAGATAATGATATAGCTTTTGAAAACATAGATTTTTCCTATGAAAAAGATGAATTTAAAATGGAAAAATTGAGTTTTTCTATTGCTGAAAAAACAATGACAGCCTTAGTTGGAGAATCAGGTAGTGGAAAGACTACTATAACAAACTTACTTCTAAGATTTTATGATGTGCATAAAGGGAAAATTACACTCGGAGGAACTGATATAAGGGATATTCCTTATGATGAGCTTTTGGATCGTATCAGTATTGTCATGCAAAATGTTCAACTATTCGATAACACGATTGAAGAAAATATTAGAGTAGGTAAAAAAGGAGCTACAAAAGAGGAAATCATTAAAGCTGCAAAGAAGGCAAGGATACATGATTTCATTATGAGCTTACCAAAAGGTTATGAAACTGATATTGGCGAAAATGGAGGAATTTTATCAGGTGGACAAAGACAAAGAATATCTATTGCAAGAGCTTTTCTAAAAGATGCACCGATTTTAATTCTTGATGAAATGACAAGTAATGTTGATCCTGTAAACGAATCTTTGATACAGGATGCTATTACAGAACTTGCAAAGAATAGAACTGTACTTGTAGTGGCTCATCATTTAAAAACAATTCAAAAAGCTGACCAAATTCTCGTATTTCAAAAAGGAAATTTACTTGAAAAAGGAAAGCATGGCGAACTTCTTGCAAAAAATGGTTACTACACAAAATTATGGAAAGCTCAGTATGAGGTATAACCATGATTTTGCTAAAAAATGTTTATTATGAATGGGAAGATGGACGAACTGCTTTAAAAAATGTCAATCTTGAAATTAGAAAAGGTGAATTTGTTTTAATTTCAGGGAAAAGTGGAAGTGGTAAAAGTACTCTTGGAAGTGTGATGAATGGTCTTATTCCACATTATTACAAAGGCAAAATGAAAGGGGAAGCCTTTGCGTCCGGAAAAGATATAAGCAAATTATCGCTTCATGAAATAGGGCATATTGTAGGGACTGTATTTCAAGATCCAAGAAGTCAATTTTTTACGACAACGACAGATGAAGAAATAGCTTTTGGGCTTCAAACCATTTGCAAATCAAGAGATGAAATAAAACAGAGAGTAGAAGAAGTATATGCAGAACTGGATATTGAGGAACTGAAAGGAAAATCTGTTTTTGAATTATCAAGCGGACAGAAACAAAAGATAGCTATTGCAAGTATCTATGCGATGAATCCGAAAGTTTTAATTTTAGATGAACCTTCAGCAAATTTGGATATGAAAGCAACATTTGACCTATTTTTAATTTTGGAAAAATTAAAGAAAAAAGGAACAACAGTTGTTCTAATTGAACATCGTTTGTACTATGTAAAATCTTTATTTGACCGTTTTCTTTTGGTGAAAGATGGAGAAATTGCACTGGACTTGAGTCGGGAAGAAGTTATTCATCTTGAAGGGGAGTTTTGGGATGAGAATGGACTAAGAACTCTTGAATTAGAAGAATATAGGATAAGTGAGAAGAAAGACTCATATCAATTAAATGATGAAAGTATAAACGGAAAAGGCTTGAGATTTTGCTATCCGAATGTAGCTAAGGATGGAAAGAAGCAAAAACAGTACATTTTAAATCATCTTGATTTTAATATGGAGTGCGGAATAGCCATTGGTCTTATCGGCTTAAATGGTACCGGAAAAACTACCTTTGCAAGAGTGATTTCAGGACTTGAGAAGATAAAAGAGGGGAAGATATGGACGGGGAAAGATAATTCGCTTAATCATAAAGATTTAATGGATATGTCATATTTTGTCTTTCAAGATTCAGACTATCAGTTGTTTTCGGAAAGTGTACTTGATGAAATGCTGCTTGGTATTTCAAGTAAAGATAAAAAAGAAAATACTCAAAAGGCAAAGTCTATTTTGAATGTACTTGGCTTAGATAAATACATTGATAAGCATCCGTTTGCTTTATCAAGAGGAGAAAAACAAAGACTCACAATAGCTTGTGGAATGATGAAACAGGCAAAAGTTTTTATCTATGATGAACCAACATCAGGTTGTGATAAAGACTCAATGCTTTCAGTGGCAAAATTAATTGAAGAACAATTAAAAAATGGAACAACAGTTTTGGTGATAAGTCATGATTTTGAGTTTTTAGCGAACACAGTGAGTAAGCTCTGGGTAATGGGAGATGGAAAAATAGAAAGTGTTTTGAATATGAGTGAAAGTAATAAAATTCTCATATTGGACA
Source organism: Fenollaria sp. C0166D3 (assembly GCF_056590255.1). NCBI lineage: Bacteria > Bacillati > Bacillota > Clostridia > Eubacteriales > Fenollaria > Fenollaria sp. C0166D3. Next base: position 97,680 of record NZ_JBWPVU010000006.1, on the reverse strand, counting down.
AGATGAGAGGAGGTAGATAACTTGATGGATAGAAAAACAGTCGATCCGAGAATAAAACTTACTCTACTTCCAATTGTTGGATTTACGAGCTTTTTTATAAGCGATACAATTCTACTTTTCGGACTGATTCTCTTTGCCTTTTTTCTGTATGTATACAGCAGTATGTGGAAAAGAGCATTACGCTTTATTTTGTTTTTTGTGATTTTATACTGCATAGAGTTATGGCTTGGAAAGTTTTGTGAAGCAAGTATCGTATTTGCAATATATATGTTTATTTACTTTGCATCAAGGATGACCTTAATTGCTATGTTTGGTGGATATATAACAAAGACTACAAGTGTAAGTGAAATGCTTGAAGCATTAAATAGAATGAAAGTACCAAGAAGCATTGGTATACCTTTTAGTGTTTTGCTTAGGTTTGTACCAACTATAAAAATAGAACTCAAGGCATTAAAAGAGAATATGAAGATTCGAGGAATCGTAACAAGTAGATTTTTCCCCTTGCTACATCCAATTAAATATATTGAATATACGCTTGTTCCGCTTTTAATGAGAATGATTAAGATTTCAGATGAACTGTCAGCTTCAGCACTCATTAGAGGACTTGATAGTGATGAGAACAGGGTTACATTAACAAAATTGAGGTTTAGAACAACGGATTTGTTGATTGGACTATTAGGAGCTTTGATGATTGCTCTTGTGATAGTAATACAGAAAATTTATTAGGAGGACTTTTATGAAAAACAAATTAAATGGTCGTGATTTTATTACAATCGGAATCTTTAATGCAATTGGAATTGTCATATACATGGCGGTTGCATTTGCTATGGCAACAACAGTGATTGGAGGATTTATTGCTTCAGGAGTTAGCTTTATGGTAGCTGCTACCGTTTATATCCTTATGGCTTTGAAAGTTAAAAAGAAGGGCGTATTTACAATATCAGGAACGCTTCTTGGTTTAATTGCATTGTCAGGAGGACATTTGCCTCATGCAGTCTTTGCTGTAATCGGTGGAATTATATGTGATTTGATTATAGGAAATTATGAGAGCAAGGGACGAATGATTATTGGATATGGGATATTTGCATTAGCGGATTTTTTAGGGACAGTAATTCCTGTGATTTTATTCGGAACAGCTTCTTTTGTGGAAAGAGCATCAAAATGGAAAATGAGTGAAGCACAAATAAATGAAGCATTATCTTATTTCAAAGTTTCATGGGCAGTAGGCTTTGCCTTGATAACATTTGTTCTTGCTTGCATAGGAGCATTCGTTGCAACAAAGATACTCAAAAAGCATTTTGAAAAAGCAGGAGTGATTTAATAATAAATTTACTTAGGAGGGAAAATAATGGAGGGATAATTATGTCAAAACTTATAGTTTCGGTTTTCACGGAACGATATAATTATCCTTTTTTATTCTTGGAATTGCTTACACATAGCAATAATACTTTACCAGAAACGACCAAATAGAAAATTATATAAAACATTAGTTTTTAAGCCGAGAGGACTTTTTACGCCAAAGTGTAGAAGTCCTCCTTTTTTATTCTCAAAACCAAAACAGAGAACTTAAAAAGGAGGATGACTAAGTGGCAAAGAAAGAATATTACCTTTATGTAAAAGGCAAAGCCGTACCTGTAAGTGAAGAAGTCTACAAAGCCTATTGGAAGATAACAGAGCATGAAAAGTATCTCCAAAGAAAAGATTGGAAGCATAATGTAATACCATTTTCGGCACTGGATCATGATGGACACTTTGTAGATAACATCATAGATGAAAAGATAGACTTAGAAAAAATTGTAGAAGTAAAAATGCGAATTGAAGAACTTCATAAAGCATTAAATACTCTTACAAAAGAAGAACGAGAACTAATGGAAGCCATCTTCTACAAAGAAGAAAGTCTAAGGTCAATCAGCAGAAGAGAGAAAGTTACACATCAAGCAATCAGTGGGAGGAGGGATAGGATTTTAGAAAAACTGAGAAAGATTTTAGAAGATAAAATCTAAAAACTTGGAAAGGTTAAGTGTCAAAAAAGGTGCTTAACCTTTCTTTATGGAAACAAGTAGATACCAAAACGGAGGAATTAAAAATGAAGAAAGAAAAAACATTACAGGAAGTACAGGAACAAATTTCTGAACTTCAGGAAGAAAGAGAAAAGTGCGATGTAAAGCTGAAACAATTACAAAATCAAGGCAAAAAATTAGAAAAACTGGCAAATGAAAAGGAACGAAAAAGAAGAAATCACAGGCTCATACAAAGGGGATTGATAGTAGAAAGGGTCATTAAAAATCCTCTAATATTTACCAATGAGGAGATAGAAAAACTGTTAAATATCTCTACTCACACAGAAGAATACAGACAAGCCTATGAAGAAATGATAAATGGAAAAGATATGGAAGATGAAACAGACATAGAGTAGATAAAAAAAATAGTTTTTTCAGAAGCTCCCTGCAAGGGCAAAAAGCTTCGCAGAACGCAAAGCACCATTTAGGGTGTATAATTGCGCCCTTAGAAAATCTAAGGGATTTTAGCAAGTCTTTAAACACACAAAACTTAATAAAAATATACGGATAAAGCAGATAGGAAAAGATACAAAAAATAACCTGTCTGCTTTTTTCCTTTACCTGAAAACAAACAAAAAATGAAAGGAGCTTATACCGATGGCAGAAACATTTCACTTTAGTATTTCTATGATAAGCAGAGGAAAAAGTAAATCGGCAGTTGCAAGTGCAGCATATATCTCTTGTGAGAAAATCAAAAATGAATGGGACGGAGAAGTTCATGACTATCATAATAAAAAAGGACTTTTACATTCAGAAATCTTCTTGCCGGAGAATGTCCCCATAGCATTAAAAGATAGAACTACCTTATGGAACAGCGTTGAACTAAATAAGAAAGCAAGCAATGCACAGCTTGCAAGAAATTTTATCATTGCTCTACCAAAAGAATTATCCTTTGAAGAAAATAAGAAACTCATTACCGACTTTATTGGGGAAAATTTTGTATCAAAAGGAATGATAGCAGATCTTGCAATCCATGATGAAAGTGATGAAGAAAATAACAATATCCATGCTCATATTATGACTACCCTTAGACCAATCAATGAAAAAGGAGAGTGGCTGGCAAAAAGCAAAAAGGAATATGTACTTGATGAAAAGGGAGAAAAGATAAAACTAAAAAGCGGAAACTACAAAACAAGAAAAGTAGAGCTGACAGACTGGAACGATAAAGGAAACGCAGAGAAATGGAGAGAGAATTTTGCAAGCCTTTGTAATCAGTATTTAGAAAAAAATCATCAGGAAAAGAGAGTGGACCATCGCTCCTACAAAAGACAAGGGATAGAAGAAATCCCAACCATTCATATGGGAGCAAGTGCAAGTGCCTTAGAGAAAAAAGGAATCGAAACCGACAAAGGAAACATCAACAGAGAAATAAAAAAGCATAATTCCTTAGTAAAAGCCATCAAGAACAAGATAAAAGAAATCACCTCTTGGATAGACTCTTTACTTGGAAATCTACAAGCTAAATACGATGAGTATAAACAGACCAAAAAAGATGAACTGGAGAACAAAGCAGAACTCTTTAACCTCTATGAATATATCTCTATCTACAACGAGATACAGGGAGAAAAAACAAAAAATCTATCCTACTACGGACAGATAAAAAAAGGAAATGCAGACCTAAAGAGATTTGTAAAAGCAATCTACTATTTGAAAGATAATCATCTTCAAACCATAGCAGACCTACAAGAAAAAGTCATTGAACTGGCAAAGCAAAGTAAAAAGATAAGTGAAGATATTCAAAGCAAAACCCAAAGAATAAAGGAGTTAAATCGTTGCTTTATTTGTGCAGACATCATCAAAGAAAATAAGGCGGTATATCAGGAATATAAAGATAAAACTTTTCTTAAAGATAAATTTTACAATTCACATAAAGATGAAATTGAAAACTACAAAAAAGCAAGAAAGACTATAGAAAAATTTACTGGAACATCAGCTATAAAGTCGAGTGATTGGCAGAAAGAAATATCAAGCCTTGAAAATCAGATACAAGACTTAACTGAAGATAAAGCTAAAGTTCAAGACGAATTTAAGCAGATAGATCATATCAAATATGCAGTAAAGATTGTGGGTGACGAGTATGGAATAGATTTATCTATAGAGATAGACAAGGCAATTAAGAGGGGAGATAAACCAAGTGTAATTGCACAACTGAAAAAATTTCAAGAGCAAGAGGAAAGAAAGGAGCAGTACAAACAAAAAGCAAAAGAAAAGGCTAAAGAAAATTATAAAAATAAAGGGGAGGAAAGATAAAAATGGCAGACAACAGAAGATACTATTGGTTAAAATTGAAAGAAGATTTTTTTACAGATAAGAGAATCAAAAGGCTAAGAAAAATATCAGGAGGAGATACCTATACAATCATTTATCTTAAATTGCTTTTACTTAGCTTAAAAGATAGTGGGAAGCTGTATTATGATGGAGTAGAAACAGACTTTATCAAAGAGCTTGCCTTAACGATTGATGAAACGGAAGATGATGTAATGGTTACAGTAAATTATCTTGTAGCACAAGGATTGATGGAGATAATTACAGAAAATGACGAGTATTTTTTAACAGAAATTCCAAGTCTTATAGGTTCAGAAACAGCTTCTACAAGGCGTTCAAGAAAATCGAGAGGACAAAAAGCGTTGCAATGCAACACTGGTGCAACACCTTGCAACCTTTTGCAACAAAACTGCAACGGAGATATAGAGATAGATAAAGAGATAGATATAGAGTTAGAAAAAGAGGGGGAGATAGAAAAAATATCCCCCAACCTTTATGGAGAATATAAAAATGTTTCCTTAACCGATGAAGAATATGGGAAGTTAAAGGATAAAATGCAAGGTCATAGGGAAGAAATGATAGAAAAGCTGTCAACCTATATGCAAAGCACGGGAAGAAACTATAAAGATCATTATGCGACCTTAGTTCATTGGTATGAGCAAGATAAAGGTAAATTAAAAGAAAGCCATAAATCAAAAGTATATACCTTTGAAGATTATGACAAGGGGGAACACTTGTAGACCTCGTATAAGACGGTGGAAAGGTGTTTTTAGAGCGTTAATGATAAAATAGGTATCAGACTATAGCTAAGTGTAAAATAGGGCTTAAAATTGCAGTATGAAAAAATAGCGTATTTATGATAAAATGATAGTGATATGGTAATAAACTCAGTTATAAGGAGAGGATATATAAATGCGAATTCAATTTACTGTAACCGATGAAGAACTTGAAATTTTAACTAAAAAAGCAATAGAGGGAGGTTTCCCAAGCGTTACTGAATATTGTAAGTGTAGCAGTTTACAAGAAAATACAAGCTATGCTGACCTATATACTACCTTATTAAACAAAATTAGCTCTTTACCGAAGGGCAAAGAATTTGTTTTGAGAGAGTTAATCGCAACACCGCCGGCATTGATTGGCAGATGGTTTTATGAAAATGTAAATAAGAGACTTGTAAAAAATGTGGAACACATCGGAAAAGCTGAAGGCGGAGTAGAAAAATATAAAAGAATTTAGATAATGTTGGAGGTGCATTTCATGGCAGAAGAGAATAAAGAGATAGTTATTGTAGATGATAAAACTATACAAGAAAAAATATATCTTATTCGTGGGCAAAGAGTAATGCTTGATGCAGATTTAGCTGAAATATATGGTTATGAAACAAAAAACTTTAATAGACAGGTGAAAAACAATATTGAGAAGTTTGAAGGCGAAGATTTTATGTTTCAACTGACCGAGAATGAATTTGAAAACTTGAGGTGCAAAAATTTCACCTCAAGTTGGGGCGGTTCAAGATACTTACCAAATGCCTTTACAGAACAAGGTATTTATATGCTTATGACGGTATTAAGAGGTGAACTTGCGATTAGGCAAAGTAGAGCCTTAATTAGAACATTTAAGCAGATGAAAGACTTTATAATCGAAAATCAAGATTTTATTAGCTCAAAAGAATTGGTACAAATAGCAGTACAGACAAATCAAAACACAAAGGATATAGCTGAAATAAAGTCGCAAATGGCTACAAAAGAAGATTTGAAAAAGGTTATGGATAATTTTATAGATCCGGACACATACAAGCATTTCCTTTTAATGAACGGAGATAAGATTGAAGCAGATGTTGCCTATACCAAAATATATAAGTCTGCAAAGAAAAGTATTTATGTGATAGACAACTATATAGGCTTGAAAACCTTAGAATTATTAAGGGCTGCAAAAGACAATGTTGAAATTATAGTCTTTAGCGACAATGTGAAAAACAAGGATATGCTGACAAAAAATATCCTAAACGATTTTAGAAAAGATTACCCTAATATCAATCTGAAGATGAAAATTGCAGGTAAAAAGTATCACGATAGATATATTGCCATTGACTATGGAACAGACAGTGAAGCCTTTTATCTTTGCGGAGCTTCATCAAAAGATGCAGGAAATAAAATATCAAGTATTACAAAGATAGAGGAATCTTCCAAGGATATGTATCATACGATGTTTGGCGGAATGCTGAACAATAAGGATTTGAAAATTTAATATGTAAATGGTAAAGCGTTATTAAATGAATAGCTATAAGACTTGTGAAAGGCGGTAGAAATAAAACTCTATCGTCTTTTTTTGATTGCAACTAACAGGAGGGAAACTAATATGCACGAAAATAAAAATGAACATAATACAGGAACAAAGACTATAAAAAAGATTGGAAAAGTAACTTATGAGGTTATTGTCCATTTTAATGAAAATGCGACTGAAACTATGCAAGATAAATTGAAAAGGATAATGCTTAGAGAAATGGAGATGAAAAAACATCAAAAAGGAGATAAAAATGATTAGAAAGTCCTTGACAAGTTGTTACAGGCAAAACTGCTAAATCAATTTTAATTTCGTGTGGAGCAAGATTAGCACCATTTGATATAAAAGAACTTAGAAGCTTAATGAGTGAAGATGAATTAGAGCTTGACAAAACTGGAGATAGAAAAACAGCTTTGTTTGTTATTATTTCAGATACTGATGATACATTTAACTTTGTAGTTTCAATAATGTATTCTCAATTATTTAATCTACTTTGTGATAAGGCGGATGATGTGTATGGAGGAAGACTTCCAATTCATGTTAGATGTTTGCTTGATGAGTTCGCAAATATCGGTTTGATTCCAAAGTTTGAAAAACTAATTGCCACAATTCGTTCAAGAGAAATATCAGCGAGTATAATATTACAAGCACAATCCCAATTAAAAGCAATCTATAAAGACCATGCAGATACAATAGTTGGTAACTGCGACTCAACACTCTTTCTAGGAGGAAAAGAAAAAACAACAGTAAAAGAGTTATCAGAAACCTTAGGAAAAGAAACCATAGATCTATATAACACATCAGAAACAAGATCCAATCAAAAATCTTATGGACTTAACTATCAAAAGCTTGGCAAAAAATTAATGAGTCAAGACGAGATAACAGTTATGGATGGTGGAAAGTGTATATATCAATTAAGAGGTGTAAGACCTTTCTTGTCAGAGAAGTTTGATATAACTAAGCATAAAAATTATAAACTACTTGAAGATTATGACAAGAAAAACTTATTTGATGTAGAAAATTACCTTAAAAATAAAGATAAATTAAAACTAAAAGCTAATGATAAGATAATTACTTTAAGTAGATAATTTAAATATAAATTTAACAACTTAAGGGGGGATAAAAATGAGAATTAGAGATCGGACATAAATTAAATAATAGTTTTATTCAGTAAGCAACTGGCATTTGCCAATTGCTTTTTTATTGAAAATAGTAAAGGAGAGAATAGAGATGGAAAATGAATTAATTAATATTGATGCGAATTTAGTTAAAGAACCTAGATTTGCAGAGTTTGAGAAAAATGGAGAAACTGTAAAAGTTGCCAACTTTTCTTTAGTAAGAAAAAATGAAGATGGCAAAAAAGCATACACTGATTGCTCTGTCTTTGGCGACAAATCTAACATTGTGAAAGATTTTGAGAAAGGTGACTCAATTCATGTGTATGGATATTTTAAAGAAAATATGAAAGACGACAAGGTATATAAAAACTTTATTGTTGTGTCTCTTAACAAAATAGAAAATAAAGAAATTTAAATTAAGGAGGAATAAATTATGGAATTTTTTACAGAAGGTGTAAACACATTAAAACTTCTTGTAACTGCGATTGGTGCAGGTTTAGGAGCGTGGGGAGTTATTAACTTAATGGAAGGTTATGGTAATGATAACCCTGGTGCTAAATCTCAAGGTATTAAGCAATTTATGGCAAAATAAGGACGGAATAACACAACAAATTCTCTAAAATAAATCACTAAATCAATGTAAGATTGAATGAAATCAATATTTATGCTATAATTAAATAAATCTAATGAACATAAAAAGAGGGATATTATGGCACTTAACTATAAACCATTATGGATACAGTTAGCAAAAAAAGGTTTAAAGAAAACTGATGTAATAGCTATGGCAGGGCTTACAACAAATGTTATGGCACAAATGGGCAAGGATAAACCAATTACATTTAAGAATTTAGAAAGAATATGTAAGGCTCTATCTTGCACTCCTAATGATATTATTAGTTTTGAAGATGAATTTGAACAAGAGATTTAAATTCTTATAGTTCTTTAAACTTGATTTATAAGGAATCAAAGAAAATCTTAATAAAGTTATCTAAAATTTTATTGAAATAACAGTAATGGATGGAGGCACGTGTATATACCAGATAAGAGTAGTAAGACTTTTACTATCTGATAAATTTGATATCACAAAACATAAGAATTACAAGTTACTGGAAGATTATGATTAAATATTAAGATATAATTATTTTTGGCAAAATATCTATATACAAACCATGGAGGTAGGCATATGAGGTCTTATGAAAGTAAGGAAGAATTAAAAAATGAGATTAAAAAAACTTTTGCAAAATATATTTCAGAGTTTGATAATATCCCAGAAGAATTAAAAGATAAAAGAGTAGACGAAGTTGATAGGACACCAGCAGAAAATCTTGCCTATCAAGTAGGTTGGACAGCTTTAGTATTGAAATGGGAAGAAGATGAGAAAAAAGGACTTGAAGTAAAAACACCATCAGATAAATTCAAGTGGAATCAACTTGGAGAATTATATCAATGGTTTACAGAGAACTATGCCCATAAATCTCTATATGAACTAAAAGAACAACTAACAGAAAATGTAAAAAAAATTTATCTTATGATAGATGAATTAACAGATGAAGAATTATTTAAACCACATATGAGAAAATGGGCAGATGAAGCAACCAAAACTGCTACTTGGGAAGTATATAAATTTATTCATGTAAATACAGTAGCGCCATTTGGAACATTTAGGACTAAGATTAGGAAATGGAAGAAATTAGTTCTATAGATAGAAAAGTATAAATAAGTTTACTTAGGAGGATTTTATGGCAGTTGCAAATATCAAAGTTACATTAAATTGCCCAATAGAAAAAGTATGGGATAAAGTTACTGACCTTCGTGATTTTGGTTGGAGAAGTGATATCAAAGATATCAAAATTATTGATGATAAGAATTTTGTAGAGATTACAAAAGATGGGATAGAAACAAATTTTAAAGTTATAGAATGTATGAAACATCAATGCTGGTCTTTTGAAATTGAAAACGCAAATATAAAAGGAACTTGGATAGGAAAATTTTATTCGAATTGAGATAAAACAACATTAGATTTTACAGAAAATATTATTTCTAAAAAATTTACATTTAAACCTTTTGTAGGACTATATTTAAGAAACCAACAAAAACTGTATTTTAAAGATTTGAAGGAATCACTTAATTGTGAAGAAGCAAGTCATGTTCAAGTGTTATGAAAATAATGAAATAGATAAATTGGAGATTCCTTGACAAATATGCTCTTACGTGCTATTATTTAAGTGACTATTTAAAAGGAGTTAATAAATATGCGGCAAGGTATTCTTAAATAAACTGTCAATTTGATAGCGGGAACAAATAATTAGATGTCCTTTTTTAGGAGGGCTTAGTTTTTTGTACCCAGTTTAAGAATACCTTTATCATGTGATTCTAAAGTATCCAGAGAATATCTGTATGCTTTGTATACCTATGGTTATGCATAAAAATCCCAGTGATAAAAGTATTTATCACTGGGATTTTTATGCCCTTTTGGGTTTTTGAATGGAGGAAAATCACATGAAAATTATTAATATTGGAGTTTTAGCTCATGTTGATGCAGGAAAAACTACCTTAACAGAAAGCTTATTATATAACAGTGGAGCGATTACAGAATTAGGAAGCGTGGACAAAGGTACAACGAGGACGGATAATACGCTTTTAGAACGTCAGAGAGGAATTACAATTCAGACAGGAATAACCTCTTTTCAGTGGGAAAATACGAAGGTGAACATCATAGACACGCCAGGACATATGGATTTCTTAGCAGAAGTATATCGTTCATTATCAGTTTTAGATGGGGCAATTCTACTGATTTCTGCAAAAGATGGCGTACAAGCACAAACTCGTATATTATTTCATGCACTTAGGAAAATGGGGATTCCCACAATCTTTTTTATCAATAAGATTGACCAAAATGGAATTGATTTATCAACGGTTTATCAGGATATTAAAGAGAAACTTTCTGCCGAAATTGTAATCAAACAGAAGGTAGAACTGTATCCTAATATGTGTGTGACGAACTTTACCGAATCTGAACAATGGGATACGGTAATAGAGGGAAACGATGACCTTTTAGAGAAATATATGTCCGGTAAATCATTAGAAGCATTGGAACTCGAACAAGAGGAAAGCATAAGATTTCATAATTGTTCCCTGTTCCCTGTTTATCACGGAAGTGCAAAAAACAATATAGGGATTGATAACCTTATAGAAGTGATTACGAATAAATTTTATTCATCAACACATCGAGGTCCGTCTGAACTTTGCGGAAATGTTTTCAAAATTGAATATACAAAAAAAAGACAACGTCTTGCATATATACGCCTTTATAGTGGAGTACTACATTTACGAGATTCGGTTAGAGTATCAGAAAAAGAAAAAATAAAAGTTACAGAAATGTATACTTCAATAAATGGTGAATTATGTAAGATTGATAGAGCTTATTCTGGAGAAATTGTTATTTTGCAAAATGAGTTTTTGAAGTTAAATAGTGTTCTTGGAGATACAAAACTATTGCCACAGAGAAAAAAGATTGAAAATCCGCACCCTCTACTACAAACAACTGTTGAACCGAGTAAACCTGAACAGAGAGAAATGTTGCTTGATGCCCTTTTGGAAATCTCAGATAGTGATCCGCTTCTACGATATTACGTGGATTCTACGACACATGAAATTATACTTTCTTTCTTAGGGAAAGTACAAATGGAAGTGATTAGTGCACTGTTGCAAGAAAAGTATCATGTGGAGATAGAACTAAAAGAGCCTACAGTCATTTATATGGAGAGACCGTTAAAAAATGCAGAATATACCATTCACATCGAAGTGCCGCCAAATCCTTTCTGGGCTTCCATTGGTTTATCTGTATCACCGCTTCCGTTGGGAAGTGGAATGCAGTATGAGAGCTCGGTTTCTCTTGGATACTTAAATCAATCATTTCAAAATGCAGTTATGGAAGGGATACGCTATGGTTGCGAACAAGGATTATATGGTTGGAATGTGACGGATTGTAAAATCTGTTTTAAGTATGGCTTATACTATAGCCCTGTTAGTACCCCAGCAGATTTTCGGATGCTTGCTCCTATTGTATTGGAACAAGTCTTAAAAAAAGCTGGAACAGAATTGTTAGAGCCATATCTTAGTTTTAAAATTTATGCGCCACAGGAATATCTTTCACGAGCATACAACGATGCTCCTAAATATTGTGCGAACATCGTAGACACTCAATTGAAAAATAATGAGGTCATTCTTAGTGGAGAAATCCCTGCTCGGTGTATTCAAGAATATCGTAGTGATTTAACTTTCTTTACAAATGGACGTAGTGTTTGTTTAACAGAGTTAAAAGGGTACCATGTTACTACCGGTGAACCTGTTTGCCAGCCCCGTCGTCCAAATAGTCGGATAGATAAAGTACGATATATGTTCAATAAAATAACTTAGTGTATTTTATGTTGTTATATAAATATGGTTTCTTGTTAAATAAGATGAAATATTTTTTAATAAAGATTTGAATTAAAGTGTAAAGGAGGAGATAGTTATTATAAACTACAAGTGGATATTGTGTCCTGTATGTGGAAATAAAACACGATTAAAGATAAGGGAAGATACTGAATTAAAAAAAATTCCCCCTCTATTGTCCGAAATGCAGACAAGAAAATTTAATTGAAATAAAGCAGTTCAAAGTAACTGTGATTACAGAGCCAGACGCAAAGACGCAGAGCCGATAAAATGAGATTAATACAATCTCATTTTATCGGCTCTTTCCGTTATGTATGGATTCTTTTAATTAGTCTTCGATGTTTCTTGCTTCGTTGATACCGCTGGCTAAAGATTCCATTAAGGATAGTTCTTTGTCTGTAAAGCTATCCATGTATTTCTCTATCTGTAATCGTCGGGTGCTTTTTACCAAGTTATTAGCAGGTAAGAAAAATTCATCAACGGAAACATGAAGTAACGATACAAGGTCATAAAGAACTTGTATGCTGGGGTGTTGCCCTTTATTTTCAATATTAGTTAAGTACCGTGGGTCAATTTCAATCAATGCTCCCACTTGTTCACGAGTTAAACCTCGTTTCAATCGAGCTTCTTTAATGGCTAAACCAAAGGCTCTAAAATCATATTTATCTTCTTTTTTACGCATAGTAGACCACCTCTATACATTTTATTGTTCCTACTGAATTAAAAACAGGTATAGAAAAACGTGTTATATGGTTTATAGGTTTATATTTAATAAAAAGCACTACTAAACGCCAATAAAAAAAACCGTTATATGGTAGTGCTATTTACGCTGTTAAAATATTGTATATTACTTCCAAATGGCGGTTTGTTGGAGGTCAACGTCGCCATGAAGTACATCATATACAATAAATTTCCTTACATTGGGTTCTTGTCAAAAAAAGTCGTCTATCTGCAATAGATAAGTACGTCCACCAATGTGGTTTTATAAATCATATAGATAGAATAACAGAAGCATGTAAACAGAGAAATAAATCTGTTTATATGCTTTTTTGGCTATTCAGAACTTTTTTACAAAGTTTATTTATCAGTAATGCAACAAATCCCCCTTTCACATTGGGACTAAGAGTGAAAGGAGATAAACGAGCAAGGCTCACTTCCTTTCCTAGACAGAAAGGGGGTGAGAAACATGAAACCATCTTCTTTTCAGACCACAATAGAAAATCAGTTTGACTATATCTGTAAACGTGCTATGGAAGACGAGCGAAAGAATTATATGCTTTATCTTTCAAGGATTGCAAAGCGTGAGGTGTCCTTTTCGGATGTTGGCGATTATCTTGTTAGCCAGTTTGCGACAACAGATAACTATTCAACTGACTTTCAGATTTTTACACTCAATGGGTTATCAGTAGGCGTTGAAAATGATTTGTTGAGTGAAGCATTACGTGAGTTGCCAGACAAGAAACGTGAAATTCTACTGCTGTTTTACTTTATGGACATGAGCGATTCAGAAATTGCAGACCTGTTGAAATTGAACCGTTCTACTGTCTATCGGCATAGAACCAGTGGACTAGCCTTAATTAAAAAGTTTATGGAGGAATTTGAAGAATGAAAACACAATATCCTATGATTCCCTTTCCTCTCATTGTAAAGGCAACAGATGGCGATACCGAAGCGATTAACCAGATTCTACATCATTACAGAGGGTACATAACGAAGCGTTCCCTACGACTTATGAAAGATGAATATGGCAATCAAAGTATGGTCGTTGATGAAGTCTTACGTGGAAGAATGGAAACCAGACTGATTACAAAGATTTTGTCATTTGAAATTAAGTAATATCCTCTCTCCTTTCGTGGAAGCGTGCTAAACCATTCCACGCTTCCCGAACAGGGAGGTTTGTTATTCCACCAAAGCATATTGAGCTTTCAATGTGTTTTGATAGGCTAACGAGCCATTGTTCTTTGAAAACTGAATAAAAGTAATCGAATACGTTTCGATAAGAAAAGAGCCAACGGAACTAACCGCCATGACCTATCTTATAAAGATAGCGAGCGATTCATGTTAGTGATCCGAGAAGCAATCTTTAGCAGGATTGCCTGCAACGACATTCTTATCGTGATAATGATACTCCCATACAGTCAATAGTCCGAGCGTGATAAAACCGTCGCAGGCAATGAGTATGGCTACATGAGAACCATGCAGGGGTGGAACTCCCGTGAGCTTTGCTAAAGCTGTTCGATTGCTGGTAAAACAACTTTTATGAAATCCAAATAAGTGATTTGGAAAGGAGGATTTTATGAAGCAGACTGACATTCCTATTTGGGAACGTTATACCCTAACCATTGAAGAAGCGTCAAAATATTTTCGTATTGGCGAAAACAAGCTACGACGCTTGGCAGAGGAAAATAAAAATGCAAATTGGCTGATTATGAATGGCAATCGTATTCAGATTAAACGAAAACAATTTGAAAAAATTATAGATACATTGGACGCAATCTAGCGTCGCCAAAGGGTCTTGTATATGATAAAATAGTATTAAGTCGTATCAAGGCTCTTTCCATAAAGGAAAGGAGCAAATGCCATGTCAGAAAAAAGACGTGACAATAAAGGTCGAATCTTAAAGACTGGAGAGAGCCAACGAAAAGACGGAAGATACTTATACAAATATATAGATTCATTTGGAGAACCGCAATTTGTTTACTCGTGGAAACTTGTGGCTACAGACCGAGTACCAGCAGGAAAGCGTGATTGTATCTCACTTAGAGAGAAAATCGCAGAGTTACAGAAAGACATTCATGATGGTATTGATGTTGTAGGAAAGAAAATGACACTCTGCCAGCTTTACGCAAAACAGAACGCTCAAAGACCAAAGGTTAGAAAAAACACTGAAACTGGACGCAAATATCTTATGGATATTTTGAAGAAAGACAAGTTAGGTGTAAGAAGTATTGACAGTATTAAGCCATCAGACGCTAAAGAATGGGCTATTAGAATGAGTGAAAATGGTTATGCTTATCAAACCATCAATAACTACAAACGTTCTTTAAAGGCTTCATTCTATATTGCTATACAAGATGATTGTGTTCGGAAGAATCCATTTGACTTTCAACTGAAAGCAGTTCTTGATGATGATACTGTCCCTAAGACCGTACTAACAGAAGAACAGGAAGAAAAACTGTTAGCCTTTGCAAAAGCTGATAAAACCTACAGCAAAAATTATGATGAAATTCTGATACTCTTAAAAACAGGTCTTCGTATTTCAGAGTTTGGTGGTTTGACACTTCCAGATTTAGATTTTGAGAATCGTCTTGTCAATATAGACCATCAGCTATTGAGAGATACTGAAATTGGGTACTACATTGAAACACCAAAGACCAAAAGTGGCGAACGTCAAGTTCCTATGGTTGAAGAAGCCTATCAAGCATTTAAGCGAGTGTTAGCGAATCGAAAGAATGATAAGCGTGTTGAGATTGATGGATATAGTGATTTCCTCTTTCTTAATAGAAAGAACTATCCAAAAGTGGCAAGTGATTACAACGGCATGATGAAAGGTCTTGTTAAGAAATACAATAAGTATAACGAGGATAAATTGCCACACATCACTCCACATAGTTTGCGACATACATTCTGTACCAACTATGCAAATGCAGGAATGAATCCAAAGGCATTACAGTACATTATGGGACATGCTAATATAGCCATGACGCTGAACTATTACGCACATGCAACATTCGATTCTGCAATGGCAGAAATGAAACGCTTGAATAAAGAGAAGCAACAGGAGCGTCTTGTTGCTTAGTAGTACAAATGAATTTACTACTTATTTACCACTTCTGACAGCTAAGACATGAGGAAATATGCAAAGAAACGTGAAGTATCTTCCTACAGTAAAAATACTCGAAAGCACATAGAATAAGGCTTTACGAGCATTTAAGAAAATATAAAAAGATAATTAGAAATTTATACTTTGTTTATTTGAAATATATTTATAGAGCAGTTTTTTATAGCTAAAAACAAAAGAATTATAGTGGGTCATTTTCAAAAATTACTGCTTGATAAGAGTGTTAAATTTGAGCTAGAGTGTTTTGAAAAAATGGAATATTACGATGAATTTAAAAAATCTAAAGATCAGATAGAGAAAAGAATAGAAGATATTCAAGAAACACTTTCAAATTTTGTGACATCAATTTTAGGAATTGGTGCATTTATTGGTTTAATAATAACTATGGAACCAATTGTAATTATATTTTCATTTTCAAGTGTATTAATGTCCTTATTTTTAAATAAAAAAGCTATAAGTATGCAATATGATTTTTATGAAAAAATAACACCATTAGAGCGAAAAGTGGATTATTTTCTTAAAATTAGTACTGATAGAGAATATGCTAAGGATGTAAGAATGCACTCTGGATTCGTATCTTTGATTAAAATGAAATTTAACTATAATTTGTCAAATATAATTAAAATAATTAAAAGTTTTTCTAAAAAATACTCATATGTATTAGTGTTTCAGAACTTGATTGTTCAAGGCGTTAATCTGATTACAGTAATTTATATTGTACGAAAAGTTTTCTTTAAATTAATTTCTATAGGAGATTTTGTAGCACTAGCCGGCAGTAACCAGCGATTGATTGAGTATATCAGCACATTATTCAGGGTTATTCCAGAAATATATGAACATGGTTTGTATTTAGAAAATCTATTCAATTTTTTGGAATACAATGTAAAAGTATATGATGGTGAAGTAGATTATGTTGATGAGAAAAATCTTGAGATACAGTTAGAAAATGTTAGTTATATGTATCCAGAAACAAATGTATATGCCATAGAAAACCTAAATATGAAAATAAGGCAAGGAGAGAAAGTTGCTATAGTTGGTGAAAATGGAGCAGGTAAATCTACATTAATAAAATTATTGTGTAGATTATATGATCCCACATCGGGTCGTTTATATTTTAAAAATGAATTATATAAAGATTTAAAAATAAATATTATAAGGGACAATATAAGTGTTCTTTTTCAGGATTTCAAAATGTATTCGTTACCTATAATTGATAATGTTTTAATGAAAGAAGTAACAGAGAAAGATGTTGATTTTGGGAATGTAATAGAAGTGCTACGAGTACTAAGAATGTTGCAAAGGATAGAAAATTGTGATAACGGGATATTCACAGAAATATCTAGAGAATTTAGTAATAAAGGGACTTTATTTTCGGGAGGAGAGGAGCAACGTATTGCAATAGCGAGAATTTTTTCTCAAGACAAAAAAATATACATTTTTGATGAACCATTAAGTAATATAGACCCTCTTGCTGAGAGTGAAATATTTGATTTATTGATGGAGAAATGCTCTGATAAGACTCTAATATTAATATCTCATCATCTGTCTAATTTATATAAAATGGATACAATATACTTCTTAGAAAATGGTAAAATAAAAGAAAGTGGTTCACATGAACAATTGATGGCAAAAAAAGGAGAGTATTATAATATGTATATGCGACAATCGGAAAGATATTTAAGGTAGCAATTTTAATTCAATATAAGATATATTGGTAAGAAAAACTTAGCCTTTTTAAATCTTAAATTTGAGGAAATTATTATAAAATAATAAAAAAATAATGGAACAAATGGAGAAAGAATAAAAAATAGAAAATCATTATAGATACATAGATGATATTTCAAAAGACATAAAATTTTAATAGTGAAACTTTGAAAGGGATAGCAGAAATGTTATCTCTTTTTTAATACAAGAAAGGAGATCAGTATGAAAAATTTAGATCAAATAAGACAAGAGTCAAAAGAAATAAAAGATAAAATTGATGATACAGAAGAAAGATTAAGGCAACTAAAAAATCAAGAAAAGAAGATATTAAAACAAGACATAATAAAAAGAAGAAAAGAAAGAACTCATAGGCTAATAACTAGAGGAGCAATATTAGAAAGCCTTATAGAAAATGCAGAAGAACTAACAGATGAAGAAATAAAAATCCTACTAGAAGAAGCAACAAAGACAAAAGAATTCAAAGAAACACTAAAAATAATGAGAGAAAATTAAGAAAAATAAAATAATCAAATATCCCTTAGATTTTCTAAGGGCGCAATTATACACCCTAAAGGGTGCTTGCGTCCTGCGGAGCCAAACCCTTGCAGGGAGCAACAACCATTCGCTTTTTAAAAGTCAAGGGTAAATAAACTCGCTAACGCTCGCCCTTGACTTTTAAAATTTGAAATGAAAGTAACAATTAAGCCGACATACTGAAACAACAAAAATTAATTCAGTAGTCGGCTTTTTCTATTCTATCATTTCAAAACGCTCATTCACAAGGTGGCTATAAAAAATCTATTAAGCCTCCACCTAAAACAACAAAAAAGAAAGGAAGTGATAAAAATGGCAGACAGTTTTCATTTTTCAGTAAACATAATATCAAGAGGAAAAGGCAAAAGTGCAGTAGCAAGTGCAGCATATATAAGTGGAGAAAAAATAAAAAATGAATGGGACGGAGTAACCCATGACTATACAAGAAAAGAAAAAGTATTAGTAAAAAATATAATATTGCCTGATCATATACCAAAAGAATTTAATGATAGGTCTACCTTATGGAATAAAGTAGAAATGGCAGAAAAAAATTCTAATGCACAACTAGCAAGACAATTCATAATAGGACTACCAAAAGAATTAACTTTAAGTGAAAATAAAAACCTGGTTGAAAGATTTATAAAAGAAAATCTAACATCACAAGGAATGATAGTAGATTATGCAATTCATGATGAGAGTCAAGATAAAAATGGAAATATTCATTGTCATATAATGACCATAATGCGACCCATAAACGAAAAAGGAGAGTTCTTAGCAAAGTCAAAAAAAGAATATATCCTAGATGAACAAGGAGAAAAGATTTTAAACAAAAATGGAAAACCAAAGACAAGAAAAGTAGAACTAACAACATGGAACGATAAAGGCAATGTAGAAAAATGGAGAGAAAATTTTTCAGACCTTTGTAATGAATATCTTGCAAAAAACAAGATAGAAAAAAGAGTAGACCATAGGAGTTTTAAAAGACAAAATTCTGATTATCTACCGACAATCCATTTAGGATCAGCAGCAAGTGCAATGGAAAGAAAGGGAATAGAAACTGACAAGGGAAACTATAATAGAGAAATAAGAAAATATAATGAACTTGTAAAAACAATAAAAGAAGAGATAAAAACATTAAAGGATTGGATAGGAAATCTATTAGATAACTTGTCTACTGCTTATGAAAAATTTAAGGATATAGAAAGAGATAAGGTAATAGACAACCCTAAACTTTTTAATCTAACAAATTATCTATTAACTTATTCAGAAATTCAAAAAGAAAAAAGTAAATATCTAAAAGGATATGCCAAAACCAATAAAGAAAAGTATGACTTCAAAAAGCTAACGAGTGCATATAGCTATTTAAGAAAAAACAACATAGAAACCATAGGTCAGTTACAAACAAAAATAGAAACTTTAAAGTCTAATAGTTACAAAATAAATAAAAAAGCAAAGACAATCCATAAAGAAATGGAAGATGTAGAAAAGAAAATTCTATACTATGAAATATACAAAGACAAAAAAGGAGTTTATGAAGAATATCAAAAGAAAAATATATTCACAAAAGACACATTCTATAACAAACATAAGAAAGATATAGACCAATATAAGGTAGTAAGAGAGAAATTAAAAAAACTCCTATCAGATAAGGAAAAACTAAGTCCTAAAAAATGGAATGAAGAAAAAAATCTTTTAATGGCAAATCTTGAAGAAATAAATAGAGAAAAAGACAAGATAAAAGATGAATACCAGGAAATTAATCATATAAAATATTCAGTAGATTTTGTAAACAAAGAACTTGGCATAGATTTATCCATAGAAATAGATAAGCTAATAAAACAAGGTGAAAAACCAAGTGTAATAGCACAGATTAAAAAATTCCAAGACCAAGTTATTAAAGATAATGAATACAGAGAAATGATGAAAAACAAGAAAATGGATCAAGAAAGATAAGACCTGGTAAAAATATCTTATCCAAGCTATAATATGACCAAACAACTAAAGGCAGATCTAGGAGGTAATAGAGATGAATAAAAGGCAAGAGCTAATAGATGAACTCATAAAAGCAGATCAAGATGGAACATACAAAACCTATAAAAGCACAGAAGAAATAAAAGCGATGAACAATGAAGAAATACAGATTATATATTCCAACATGAAAAACTATCTATCAGACAAAAGAACGCACATAAACTACTAAAGGTGGAAAGGCATTGTAAGCTATTTTAAAGTATAAAAGGTACAAATACCTAAGTAAGCTATAAAAACATCAAAATAAAGCATTCCACCACCAAGAACAATAAAATAAAAACAATCAAAGGGAAGTATAGAAAAATTAAAGCCTATACTTCCCTTTTTTTAATTCAAACAAAGGAGATAAAGCATGATAAACGAAGAAATAAGCAAAGAAGCAGGGCAAGCAGCACAAACCATAATATCATACACAATAAAGGCAGCAAAAGAATCAATTAAATTAGACAAAGAAATTAGAAAAAAGATGAATGATACTTTAGAAAAAGCAAATGGAAACCTAAAAAGCCTTATTGGCGATGAAATAAAAATAAAAGACCTCTACAAAAAAGGACAACTAGAAAATATAAGCATAGATCAAAGCAACCTCAAAGACTTAAGAAAAGAACTAAACAAACTTGGAGTAAGTTTCTCAGTAATGAAAAACAAAGAAAGCAAAAACTATGAAATATTCTTCCAAGCCAAAGACATAAAAGTAATGGAATATGCCTTTAAGCAAGTCATAGCCAAGGAAAATAAAAAAGAAAAAGAAAGTATCCTAAAACAAATAAAGAAATACAAAGACCTATCCAAGAACAAGGATAAGACAAAAGAAAAAGTCAAAAGAAAAGTAAAAGAAAAAGTAAAACCAAGTAAAAAAGATATGACCAGAGAAATCTAAGGGAGTAACGAAAAGTTACACCCTTAAATAACTAAAATAACAAGACTTCCGAAAATCGGAAATCAAGAATTCCGAAAATCGGAAATCAAGAATTTCGATTATCGAAAATCAAGAAAGGAGCAGATATGGCAACAAACAAAAGATATTATTGGATAAAATTAAAAAAAGAATTTTTTACAGACAAAATAAACAGAGGACATTGTCCTTAATGAGTCCAACCCATGTCCGACAAGAGATAGAGAAAGATATAGAGATAGATAAAGAGAGAGAGGGAGAGATAGAAAAGATTTAACATTTTTGGTATAATCACATTAATTAAACTAAATGTGTAATGATAAAATGAGCTTGTTTACCGTAAGCTGATTGTGATAAAAAGATTAAAACTCCCACCATTGGTGAAAGAGATAGAATAAAATAAAAAGAATCAGATTGGAGTGATTAGAATGGATAAAAAAGATTTAGATATTATAGGAGATGGTGAATATATAAAAATGCTTGAGAAAATAAAAAGATCATATACAAGCAGACAACTTAAAGCAGCAGTTTCGGTCAATTCTGAAATGCTAAAGTTTTATTATAGTTTAGGAGAAGAAATTATTAACTTAAAGGCAGAAAGCAGATGGGGAAGCGGATTCTATAAAAAATTAAGTTCGGATTTAAAAAATGAAATTCCCAATGTTAAAGGATTTTCTGTTACTAATTTAAAATATATGAAGAAATTTTATGAAATGTATTCGCCATTAAATCGTCCACAGCTTGTGGACGATTTACAAATATCTAAAGTCGGTGGAGATTTTAATATGATTTTTAGTATCCCATGGGGACATCAAAGATATATTATGGATAGATGTGAGGGAAATTTGAATAAAGCATTTTTCTTTATATCTAAAACATTAGAAAATAGCTGGAGTAGAGCGGTGCTTTTAAATTTCTTGGATACAGATCTATTTGAAAGACAAGGAAAAGCAATAACAAATTTCACAAATAATTTGCCTGCTACACAAAGTGATTTAGCCAATGAAATGACGAGAGATCCGTATAATTTTGACTTTATATCTATAAGGCAAAATTATGATGAAAAAGAATTGAAAGACGCTTTGATGGATAATATTCAAAAATTCTTATTGGAGCTAGGGACAGGTTTTTCGTTCGTGGGCAGAGAATATAGACTTGTAGTTGGAAATTCAGAAGAATTTATTGATATGTTATTCTACAACATTAAGCTACATTGCTATGTAGTTGTGGAGGTTAAAATTTCCGCATTTAAACCTGCGGATATAGGACAACTTGGAACCTATGTAACATCTGTAAACCATATATTAAAGGGAGATGGGGATAATCAAACAATAGGTCTTTTAATCTGTAAGACAAAGGATAATGTATTGGCAAAATATGCTTCTGAAAGCTCCAGAGAGCCTATTGGAATTTCAGAATATCATCTACAAAACTTAATTCCTGAAAGTTTAAAGGGAGCATTACCAACCATAGAAGAAATTGAAAACGAACTAAAATAAATTTTAAAAACATAATAAATGTACACAAGGCGGTAGAAGTAAAAACTATCGTCTTTTTTTATTTGAAGAAAGGTAGGAGAGCATGGCAGATAAAAGAATGTTTTCACTAAAGATAGTGGATAGCGACTTATTTTTGGATATGCCACTAAGTAGTCAATGTCTGTATTTTCATTTATCAATGCGAGCAGATGATGACGGTTTTGTAAATAACCCTAAGAAAATCATCAAGATTATCGGAGCAAATGAAGATGACCTAAAAATACTTATTGCCAAAGGCTTTGTGATAGTCTTTGATCAGGGAATTATCGTCATTACTCATTGGAAGATAAATAACTTTATTAGAAAAGACAGATATAAGCCAACAATGTATATCGATCAGAAACAGCAGCTTTATCAAACGGACAATGGAGCATATATTTCAGAAGAAAAAGTTGGTTGTCATCTGGTTAACCAAAGGTTGTCAAGTGGTCAACCCAGTATAGATAAGGGTAGATTAGATAAGGTTAGTATAGATAAGGGGAGAGAGGGAGAGATAGATAAAAAGTCCACCCCCATTTTTTATGGAGAATTCAAAAATGTAAGGTTAAGCAAAGAAGAATATAAGACCCTTAAAGAAAAATTAAACTCACACACAGAAATAATGATAAATAAACTATCAAGATACATGAAAAGTAGTGGCAAGACCTATCAAAACCACTATGCGACAATCTTAAAATGGTATGAAGAAGACAAAGAAAAACTAAGACATCAAGGAGGGAATAAAAAAATGAACTATGACGTAGGAGAATCTTTATAGGTAAAAAGAGGTGGAAAGGCATTATTAAAGACTTTAAGTCTAAAAAGGTATCAAAGTATGCCAGAGATAATAAAAATGTAAATATGACACTTAAAAGGCGATTAGAAAATTAAAAATCTAATCGCCTTTTTTTTATTGTATGAAAGGATAAGCTATGACAAAAAGACAAACAAAATACATTGTAAAAAGAAATTATGATGATAGAAGAACAGATACGGACGCTTTTCTAAGACTAATAAAAAAATCAAGCAAATTAAATAATACTAATGAAATTGAGTATAACAAATATAATATTGATAGTAATAAAAAAGAGTGCTATAATAAAAATAGTTTTAGAGAAAGTTGTGTTATTTCCGAAAACTCAAATAAGGAGGAATAGGAAATGATACAAACAAATTCAAATCACTTTTCATTCAAAGCTGCAATTTATTGCAGACTATCTAAAGATGATGAGCAGAAAGGAGAGAGTGCCAGCATACAAAACCAAAAGGAACTTTTAGAAAACTATGTAAAATCAAGGGGTTGGAGTATTTACGATGTATATATAGATGATGGATATACTGGATTAAATACAAATAGACCATCATTTCAAAGACTAATTAGAGATATTGAAAATAAAAAAGTGGATATAGTAATCACTAAGGACTTATCAAGACTTGGAAGAAACTATTTGCAGACTGGGTACTATACAGAAAATTTCTTCCCAAAGAACAATGTCAGATATATAGCTTTAAATGATGGAGTAGATACCTTTCAAGAAAACAACGAAATAGTTCCTTTTAAAAATGTTTTAAACGAGTTTTATTCAAGAGATGTTTCTAAAAAGATGAAATCTGCCTATATGACAAGAGCAAGGCAAGGAAAATTTATTGGTTGTCTTGCTCCAATAGGATATAGGAAAGACAATGAAGATCCACATAAATTAGTAATCGATGATGAAACTTCATGGATTGTTGAAAAAATTTTTGATCTTGCTTTTAGTGGTTATGGAGTACAAGCAATTAGAAGAAGACTATTTGAAGAAAAAATACCTACACCTACCTGGTGGAATAGAAAAAAAGGACTTAGAAATAAAAAAACTAAGTTAGAAATGACCGTAGATGGTGGAGAGTATTGGTGGGACTGCACAACCCTAAAAGAAATTATTGAAAACCCAGTTTATATTGGTCATATTGCTAGTCAAAAAGTTAATTATAAATTCAAAGTAGGTTGGTTATCCGATAAACCCAAAGAGGAATGGATAATAGTAGAAAATACACACGAACCAATTATTTCTGAAGATATTTATAATATAGCAAATGAAAAATTAAAGAGCAGGAGAAGACCATTTAAAAATGGAGAAGAAAGTATATTTGCAGGAATTGTGAAATGTCCCGATTGTGGAAAATCTTTAAATCTTGGAAGAAACAAATCGAAAAAAAGAGAAAAGTTACTCACTTGTAACACTTATAGAAGATATGGAAAATCATTATGTAGTCAACATAGAATTTATTACGATACTCTTTATGAGATAGTGCTTAAGGATATTAGAAAAAATGCAGAAATAGCATTAAAAGATGAAAAAGAAATTATAAAAGCACTTGAAAAATCACGAGAAATTGATAATGAAGAAGAACAAAAATTTATTATGGATAAGATTTACGAAGATCAAATAAGAGTAGAAGACTTAACTAAAAAGATTGAAAGATTATATGATGACTGGCTAGACAATAAGATAAGTGAAAGTAACTTCCAAAAAATTCTTGAAAAATCACAAAACGAACAAGACTATCTTAACCAAAGAATAGAAGATAATCAAAAATTGATTGTTAAAGAAGATCTTGAAGATATTAATGTTAAAAAATGGATTGAACTCATAAAAAAACATAGGGATATAAAGAAGCTGGACAAAGAAACCTTAAACGAACTCATCTCAAAAATCTATGTTCACGAAAAAGAAGTAGTGAATGGAGAAATCACCCAAACAATTGATATTTACTACAATTTCATAGGAAATACAGACACACTACAAGTATTTTACAATCTCTAATTAGGCATAAAGCAACTAATGGCAGGTGGTGGTATTGTCCTAATTGGAATGAAGTTAATACCATTATTAAGCAATGTTTTTAATGGATAGTTGGAGTTAGAAATGTTTTTATTATTTAATATCTTTGACAAATTATCAGATTTGCTTAAAGATATTTTAATCGGAAGCATACAGGCAAACTTTGAATCAATGTTTGGAGAGATGAACGACAAAATTGGCATTATTGCCAGAGATGTTGGTCAAACACCAATGGGTTGGAATAAAGATGTTTATACTTTTATAAAAAGCATAAATGACGATGTTATAGTTCCAATTGCAGGTCTTATAATAACTGCAGTGTTATGTATTGAGTTAATACAAGTGGTTATGCAGAGAAACAATATGCAAGATGCAGACACATTTGAGCTATATAAATACATCATAAAGGCTTTTATTGCTGTATATTTGGCGAGTCATGCTTTTGAATTTTCAATGGCAGTTTTTGATGTTGCACAGACGCTAGTTAATAAAGCTGCTGGAGTAGTTGGCTCGTCAACGACATTCACTTCCGATGACCTGATCGCCACGATTGAAACTCTTAAAGGGTTTGAGATAGGTAAGCTCTTCGCATTAGTTATAGAAACGACAATATACAAATTTGTTTTATGGGTAGTTGGTATTTTAATAAACGTAATTGTTTGTGGACGTATGTTTGAAATATATGTTTATTCATCAATATCATCAATACCATTTGCAACTATGGGAAACAAAGAGTGGGGTCAAATTGGGACAAATTATATTAAGGGACTTTTTGCATTAGGATTGCAAGGATTATTCTTGATGATATGTCTTGGAATATATAACGTTTTGATTAAATCAGTAGTTATATCAGGTGCTGACTTTACAGCTTCTCTAACAAGTATAGTTGGTTTTGCAATACTCTTAGGTGTAATGATGTTTAAGAGTGGGTCAATCTCAAAAAGCATTATGAATGCAAATTAAAATTAAGGAGGTATTTATGGATAAAAAAGATGTGTGTATTTTACTAGGAGCTGGAGCTCTTATTGCTGGTGCATATAGCACGTATAATCAATATAAACAAGAAAAAAAGTTGTTTAAACTAAACAAAAAGCTAACTAGACTAGGTTCTTGTCACAACAATTTTGTTGAAGTACAAAAGGCTATTAATAATTTATCATCTGAAAATATGACTGATATGTGTGACAGAGTTGATTGTTTAGAAGATACAAGTATTGCTAACTATAATCAAATCTTAGAACTAAAAGAACAAGCAAATAAAGACGATGCATGCAAATGTGTGAGCGACTATAGTGACTTAGAGGGTCAGGGAGATTAAAATGGCTTACGTACCAATTCCAAAAGATCTCGACAGAATTAAAACTAAAGTTGCTTTTAATTTAACAAAAAGGCAACTAATAGGGTTTGCTGTAGCTACATTGATTGGTGTACCTGCTTATTTAACAGCAAAAAAATATTTGCCTAATGATATATCTATAATATTTTTGCTGGTATCTACACTTCCTATATTTTATATTACATTTTTTGATAAAGATGGCTTAACTTTTGAAAAATATTACAAGTACTATTATTTGCATAAGTTTTATCAGCCATCAAAAAGAGTAAGAAAGGAGGTTTACCTTGAAGAAAAGAGAAAAGCAGATGCAAAGCTTAAATCAAATGCAAAAACAGCTAAAAAAAGACAGAAAAGAATTAAGGGGAATAAAGGCAAGAAAGAATCAAAATAGTAGTCTTTTAAGTGTATTACTAAACAAAGAAAAAAAGATATATACAGTTGAAGACACAATTCCATATTTAAGAATGTTATCAGATGGTATTTGTCAACTAGACGAAAGGCGATACTCAAAAACAATAGCTTTTCAGGATATAAACTATCAATTAGCACTTGAAGAAGATAGAGATTTAATTTTTAATCAATTTGCTAATTTTTTAAATTCTTTCGATCCAAGCGTACGCATTGAGCTTAACTATGTAAATCAAATGGGAAGAAACAAAGATTTACAAGATGCAATAAAAATTGGAGATAAAAATGATGGATATGATGATGTAAGAAAAGAATTTAGAGAAATGCTAAAAATGCAGCTTAATAAAGGAAATAACGGACTGAAAAAAATGAAGTTTGTTACATTTACAATTGAAGCTGATAATTTAGATCAAGCAAAAGCCAATCTTAATAGGCTTGAGGTTGACATTTTATCAAATTTCAAGGCTATGGGAGTTAGAGCAGAAAGTCTTGATGGAGAAGAAAGGTTAAGGCTTATACACGACATGCTTAATCCAGATGCTGACTTTAACTTTTCTTATCAAGACTTGAAAAAGAAAGAATCTACAAAATCATACATTACACCAAGTGTTTTTAATTTTGCACCAGCTGAAATTTTTAAATTCGGTAAATATATTGGTTCTACAACACATTTTCAAATATTGGCAAGTGAGCTTTCTGACAAAATGTTGTCCGAACTACTAAATATTGAAGATAATATATATATTGGTTTTCATATAGATGTTATAGAACAGACAGAAGCCGTTAAGCTTATTAAAAGAAAAAATACTGATATTGACAAAATGAAAATAGAGGAGCAAAAGAAAGCTATTCGTGCAGGATATGATATGGATATTATACCATCAGATATTAACACTTATGGAAATGATGTAAAGTCTATGTTATCAGACCTACAAAATAGAGACGAAAGATTGTTTTTAGTTACTATAGTTATTATGAACTATGGAAAAACAATTCAAAATGTTGAAAATACTATTGCACAAATCTCATCAATTGCCAACAAAAATAACTGTCAAATCAAAAGGCTGAGCCACATGCAAGAGCAAGGACTTGTTACAGTTTTGCCTTTAGGAACAAATGAAATTGAGATAAAAAGATATTTAACTTCATCTTCCACTGCTGTGTTTATGCCGTTTACTACTGAAGAGTTGTTTATTGACTCATCAAACTCTTTATATTATGGGTTAAATGCTCTTAGTCAAAACTTAATAATGGCAGATAGGAAACTACTAAAGAACCCTAATGGATTAATATTAGGTACACCAGGCTCAGGTAAGTCTTTCTCAGCCAAAAGAGAGATGGCAAATGCTATATTAGTAACAGATGATGATGTAATTATCTGTGATCCAGAGGGCGAGTATGGAAACCTTGTTAGACAGTTTCGCGGTGAAGTTATTAAAGTTTCAGCGAAATCAAAAGATTATCTAAATCCATTAGATATTAATATGAACTATGGAGATGGAGATGCACCATTAAAAGATAAAGCGAACTTTATAATGTCTATGCTTGAACTTGTAGTAGGGGGCTCAGGGCTAACAGCAGCAGAAAAATCAGTTATAGATAGATGCTTGCCTAAAATTTATCAAAAGTATTTTGATAATCCTATACCTGAGAATATGCCTATTCTTGAAGACTTATATAATCAGCTGTTATCACAAGATGAAAAAGTTGGACAAAAGCTTGCTACTGAGCTTGAAATTTATGTAAAAGGAAGTTTGAATGTTTTTAACAATCGCTCAAATGTAGATATGCACAAACAGCTTTTATGCTTTGATATTAAAGAGCTGGGCACTCAGCTTAAAAAAATTGGCATGCTCGTAATTCAAGACCAAGTATGGAACAAAGTCTCTCTAAACAGAGGTCAAAAAGCTACAAGGTACTATATTGATGAGTTTCACTTGCTATTAAAAGATGCTCAAACTGCTTCTTATTCAGTAGAAATTTGGAAGAGGTTTAGAAAGTGGGGAGGTATTCCGACAGGCATCACGCAAAACGTTAAAGACCTTTTAACAAGTATGGAGATTGAAAACATATTTGATAATACAGACTTTATACTAATGCTTAACCAAGCGAGTGGCGACAGAGAAATACTTGCTAAAAAATTAAAAATATCACCTTATCAACTAAACTATATCACTAACTCAAACGCAGGCGAAGGACTCTTATTCTTTGGAAACACAATAGTTCCGTTTATTGATAAGTTCCCTAAGAATACTATGTTATATAAATTAATGACTACTAAGCCAGAAGAAGCAAAGTAGGTGAGTTATGAAAAAGCGTAATAAAGATTTTCAAAAAAATTACAACAAATCAAGAGATGCACCTAAAGATAGCAACACTAAAGAAAATGTTAAGAGCAAGCTTGTGCATTCCGAAGATTATCGAAATAAGATTGTAAAAACTGGAGAAAGATTTAAGGATAAAATAGCCGAAAAAGATAATAAGCTTATTCAAGATAATGCTACAAATGTAGCAAGTGAAGACACGACAAGAAAATCAAAAAGACAGAAGATTCCTGAGAAAGAAACAATCAATAACGACAAGTTTTCTTATGGCACACCAAGTAAGCTTGTGCATTCCGAAGATTATCGAAATAAGATTATAAAGACTGGGAAAAAGCTTAATGAAAACAAGTCCAGCAAAAATACTAAGAGTAAGCTTGTGCACTCTGAGGACTATCGAAATAAAATTATAAAATCTGGCGAAAGGTTTAAGGATAAGATAGCTGAGAAAGATACTAAGCTTGTTACTACAAATGTGGAAAATCAAGAAGTAAAAAGAAAACCGAAAAGAGCAAAGCTTCTTGACAAAAATACACTTAGCAATAAGACCACTGACTCTAAACCAAGTAAGCTTGTGCACTCTGAGAACTATCGAAATAAAATTATAAAATCAAAAGAAAAATACAAAGACAAGCTTAGACGTAAAAGCTCTAAACTCATACAAGATGAGAACAAGCATAATCTAAGTAACAATCAATATAATTATAGTGAAGATGCAAATAAAGAGCCTGTAGGTGTTAATAGCGAACAAACAAGCAACTCTGAAACTGAAAATAAGCAAAATTACAAGAGAAAGAATTATAAGAACACTATTTATACACGCACTAGGAATAAAAAACTTAAAAAGGATAATAACAAATCTGAAAACATCAAAGACTCCTCTAAAGGCAACTTAAGTGGTGATGATAAAGTAAATTTAAGCGACAAAAAGTTAAAGAAATATCAAGGAAAACAATACAAACTATATAATAAAAAGTCTAATTATAAATTATATGATGATATTAAAGACAATACTTTAAAAGTTGGAGCTAAAACATCTGAATTAACTAGAGACTATCTAAGCCAAGGAAGCGATAACTCTGGTATTGAATCAGCCGAAAAAGTTGCAGGAGCGTCCTCTAAGCTACAACATGGAATAAGAAAATATAAGTTAGATAAAAAGAAAAAAACACTTAGAAAAATTTCAAAGCTTGAAAATAAAATTAGCAAAAGAAGTAGCAAGCTTGAATTTAGGTCTGCTATTGCTGATTTAAAAAATAAAAAAGAATACCAAAAAGCAAATGCTGTTAAAAAGTTTTTTAAGAGAAAGCAAATGAAAAAAATGATTGCTAAGAAGCATGAAGCTAGATTTGTAGATAGAGTAAAAAAGTCTTTCTTAAGCTTAAACAAAAAAGTCAAAGAAATAATTGTTAAAAAGGTTAAAGGCTTTTTATTTATTGCAATTGCTGTATTTATGCTATTTATGGTGCTCTTTGGAATAGGAAGTATTGGAGGGTCTGGTCTTAATAATTCGAGCAATTCCGTTTTAACAACAAGCTATTTATCTGATAAAGATGTTTTAAATGGCATCAACACAAACTTTACTAATCTTGAAAATGAATTAGCTGATAAAATAGCCAATATACCAACAGATCATCCTGGATATGATCAATA
The DNA here is from genome assembly GCF_056590255.1 of Fenollaria sp. C0166D3. NCBI lineage: Bacteria > Bacillati > Bacillota > Clostridia > Eubacteriales > Fenollaria > Fenollaria sp. C0166D3. Next base: position 66,452 of record NZ_JBWPVU010000006.1, on the reverse strand, counting down.
TGTTTATATCGATACAGAAAATATTGGACACAGTATTTATGAGCTTTTTGCTTATATTACTTCTAAATGTGGAGGGCCAAATGATCCATCTGAGGTTCAGCCTGATTTAATTGAGCTTTTTAATAAAATGTATCAACTTGAATTTAAAGAAAAAGTTGAGATTAAAACTAGAACGGTTCGTAAAGAATATGTTGACGGAAGAGGCAGGGTTCACATTATTGAAGAAAAAGAACCATATGAGTATAAAACACTTATAACAACTCTTAAATATAAAACTATAGGTGATGTTGCAAAAGAAGTATTTCAGGACTCTGAAGATAATACGTTACATTACAACACACTTATGGAAACAAGAGGTAATTCAGGATTAACATTTGGTAACTCTGAGTTGATAGAAGCTAATGGTGGTGTTGGAGGTGGACAAGACTACGAGGCGTCTTCTGATGTACAAAAGAAAATTGTAGATGCTTGTTATATTACTCCATCGCCTGGAAAAGGTTGGTGTGCTATGTGGGTATCTCAAGTGTATCAAAATGCAGGACTTGGATATATAGGAGGCAATGCATGCGATTTGTATAGAAGATATGCATTTACATCAGATCCATCTAAGCTTCAAGTGGGAATGCTTGTAATGGTTGAAAGCTCATCAAGTGGGACGCAGGCAGGTTTAACTTATGGACACGTTGGCATATATATTGGAGATGGGAAAGTCATGGACAATATAGGCAAAGTAAGAATTACCACTCTTGATGACTGGATTAAAACATATTGCAAAAATAGTCCAGTAGGCTTTGGTTATCCACCATCAGTTCAACCTTAGGAGATGTAATCGGAAACATAATAAATATAAAAATTTATAAAAGTTAAGAAATAAGATTTAAAATGTTAAAAATAAAAAAGGAGAGTAAAATTATGAAGAAAAGAATTATAGCTATATTAATGATGGCTGTTTTATTAATTGGAAGTTTTAACCCGATATCAAGGGCACAAGAAAACACTGAACAAGATAAAATTTATTACTGGAAAGTCTATACAACTGACATAGCAAAAGGAGAAGAAAATTTAATAGAATGGATCAATCCTACTATTTGGGATGGCATGGGATATAGTTGGGACAAATATTGGAAATTAGGATATGACACTATCGAATTTCGCAATATAGATGGAGACAATTATGTTGTAGGTTCAGATCGAAAAATGTTAAAAGATAGAAAAGTAGGAGATACATTTTATCATTTAAATTCTGGAAATGATAATGTCCACGAAAGAAGACTTACTAGTGGCGGAAGACCACTTAGTAAGTGTACTATTAGAAGTATCACTCCATTCAGTTTTGCTGATGGAGGGTATTACAATGTAGACACATCAACACTATTTGCATATAAACATATTGGATATGCTAGATCATATAATAGAGATATATTTAAGAAATACGAACTAGATAAATATGAAAATCACCCTACAGATTACAGCTTATATTTTGAAAGACTAACAGAAGAACCAACAGGTGATGTTAATTGGATAAATGATGACGGATTCCAAGAGGATTATAAGAATAAGCATACTCAAGATCCAGGCAAAGAAAATCCAAACGAACCTGGAGAAACAGATCCTAGCGATAAATCTAAGATTGATGAGCTAGAAAAAGAACTAGCCGACAAAGATACTAAAATTGCAGACCTTGAAAAACAAATAGAGGATCTAAATAAGCTAATTGCTGAAAAAGATGCTAACAAGTGTCCGAGTGAAAATACTGAAAAATGCGACGAGCTAGAAAAAGAACTTGAAGAAATTAAAAAAGCAAAAGCTAATTTAGAAAAAGAATTAGAAGATGCTAAAAAAGCAAAAGATGACGTTTTAGCCAATGCTAAAGAAGAAGCAAAAAAAGAAATCGGCAAAAATAAAGATTTAACTGACACAGAAAAAGTAGACGCATATAAAAAAATTGACGACGCTAAAACTGTCGAAAAAGTTAAGAAAATTGTAGACGATATTTTAAAAAATTCCAAAGCTAAACAAGACGATCCTGAATATTTAAAGAAGAAGCTTGAAAAATTAATAGATGAAGCTAAGAGAGTAAGATACCCATCTGAAGAATTGGAAAAAGCAATTGATGAAGCTTACGATATTATTTTAGACAGATATTCAAGAGCTGATGATTATAAGTATGCTATTGAAAATCTTGAGAAAATATTACAAAATATGAGGGATACAAGAAGAAACAGATATAAATTAGATGTTGACGAATTAAAAGATACAGACAAAGAGCTAACAGGAAAAACTGAATCTAAATGGTATGTAGACGTATATAATGGCAACAAACGTATACTAAATGGACAAGCTAACTATAAAGGCGATTTTTCTATTGAAATTAAGAAAGATAAAATTAAAGCAAAAGATAAACTAAAGATAGTTGCTACTGATCCAAGAGATGACAGTAAATATAAGGAAGTAGAAATAGTTGTAGGCGGAGACACTAAGGAAACTAAAGAGAACAAGCCAGCATTTAGCATTGACGACCTATTAACAGCAGATGGATCAAACTCTTTAGTTGATTTAGCTATATTTCCAGTTGGAAAGAACTATTATAACGTAATTCAAAACAGTCAAAAAACAACTGTCTATATGGATGTTAAAGCCTTCATTAGTGGCAGTAGAACAATGCTTCCTATAAGATATATTGCATATACTTTAGGATTTAATGTTGAGTATGATAATATATCTCGTGAAGCGATATTCTCTAATACAGAAAATCCAGTTTTGGCTAAAAAGACTATATCGATCAATATAGATACTGGCATGATGAGAGATTCTTACGGAAGAATATATCAATCTGACGTAAAACCAATGCTTATCAACAATAGAATTCACGCATCTATAGCAAATATTGCTAAAATGTTTGAGGCAAGCCAAGGCACTATTGAAGATGGTGTTAATCAAACAATTGAATGGGATAATGCTAGAAAAGCTGTTTATGTATTTAAAAATGTAAAATAGCAAAAGGAGTAGATTATGATTAAAAACAAGATAAAGCAAGGAGTAGCCTTTGGGTTGCTCTTTTCATCACTTTTGACACCTACATTTGCTCTTGCTAAAACTACGCAAGAGGTTATAGAAGATCAACCAACATCAATATATGCCCCTAGTTCATATAATATAGAGGGTATTAATGATGATTTACTAACACCAGGTAGTCAAAATATTCCGTACCAAAATTATACACAAAACAATCAAAATAAAGAAAACACTAAAGCTCCTTTAGTTAAAGGGGGAAATTTGAAAGCAGTTAATCCTTTAGCTACAAAAGAAAATAAAGCAAGAGGAACTGTGCTTGAAAATGTTGATAGAACTGGAAAAGATATTACACCTACTGGAGATATAAAGAAAGATAAAGACAATCCTGTTGATGTAAGACAATTTTTAACATTTCAAACTAAAAGTGGCAAGACAATGCACTTAATTGTAGACCACTCTGCACAACAAGAAAATGTACAATTATTGACAGAAGTAGGAGAGCAAGACCTGCTTAACATGATTGAAGCAGATGAAGATGCTAAACCTGCAATTAAAGAAGAGCCAGTTAAGAAAGAAGAGCCAGTTAAGAAAGAAGAGCCAGTTAAGAAAGAAGAGCCAGAAGAAAAGACAGACGATAAAGAACCTAAAAAAGAAAAATCTGGATCTTCAATGTTTATAATATTGGTTGTAATCTTTGTGGGTGCTGCTGCATATTACTTTAAGGTTGTAAAAAACAAAGATAAGAAAGATATGGAGGATTTTGAAGAAGAAGATGAAGACTATATTGGCGAATCTGAAGAAGTGATTGATAATACTCACAAAGACGATGAGGCTGAAAACTATTCTAAAGATGAAGACCATGAAGATCATGAAGATGAAGATGATGATGAAGACCTTTTATAAATATAAATAATTGTTAAGGGCGAATGATATACATTTGCCCTTTCATTTTTAAGCATATTTTAAGCGTAGGAAGGCTTTTAAAGCATTAAGCATATATTTAGTAGGCTAAGTATATAAAATCGAGATATGAGCGTTTTAGATAGCTTAAAATTAAAATGAGTAAAAAGGAGGTAGAAAATGCCAGATTTAAAGGAAAAAGTAGGTAAGCTTGTCAAAGATTTTGTAGACGCAGTCGACGAAGTAGAAAAAGATATTAACGAAAAAGATTTAGAATCATATAAAAATTTTATGGACTATGATAGTTCTTATTTATCGGATACAGATATTGAAAAATTAAATAGCAGAGCAGATTTTCCAAAGCATGATGAAAATATATATTTTGTTAAAGGTCGTGAAGATAAAAAAGGCAAAATGTTTAAAAACTTCGATGATGCAAAAACTTATGCTATAGAAACAAACAAGTTTTTATTTCAAATTAATGGCTCTGATTTTTATGACAAGAATATGGAAATAAAATCGTTAAAGCAAATTGATTTGACAAAAGATTGCTCTAAAAAAGAATCTGTCTTAGGTAAAATTGCTGACTACAAAAAAGAAAATAAAAACTTGCATAAACCTAAGTCTGAAAAGAATAAAAGTATAGGAATGGAGATGTAATATGAAATTAGTAATAGCAGAAAAGCCAAGCGTAGCATTAACACTAGCAAAAGTTATAGGTGCAAACACAAAAAAAGATGGGTATTGTGAGGGCAACGGCTATGTTGTATCTTGGTGCGTAGGTCACTTAATACAAATGTCTAATCCTGATAAAATGGATGAAAAATGGAAAACATGGTCTTTAAAAAATATGCCTATAATTCCAGAAGAGTATAAATATGAGATTACAAAAGCAACTAAAAAGCAATATATCATTTTAAAAAAGCTACTAGATTCTGATAGAGTTGACACTGTGGTCAATGCTTGTGATGCTGGTCGTGAGGGCGAGTTAATATTTAGGCTTGTATACAATCAAGCTAAATGTAAGAAGAAAATTCAAAGACTATGGATCTCTTCAATGGAAAATAAAGCGATTGAAGATGGCTTTAAAAATCTTAAAGATGGCAAAGGCTATGAGAACTTATATAAGTCGGCAAGTGCGAGAGCTATTGCGGACTGGTTAGTTGGAATGAACCTAAGCAGACTGTATTCTTGTCTGTACGATCAAACTTATTCTGTCGGCAGAGTTCAAACTCCAACACTATATTTAATTGCGAAAAGAGATAGCGAAATAAGCACTTTTAAGAAGCAAAAATATTATACAGTAGATATAGCAAGTGATAATTTAAAGCTTGTATCAGAAAGAATTGATGATTTAAGCATTGCAAAGAACCTGCTAGAAAACATTAAAAGCGAATATTATAATAAAGATATAGAGCTTACAAGCGTAGAAAATAAAGAGGTAAGCATTAAGCCTGATAAGCCTTATGACTTGACTACATTGCAAAGAGAAGCAAATAAGTATTTTGGGTATAGTGCAAACGATACTCTAAATACTACACAAAGTCTTTACGAAAAGAAGCTTGTAACTTATCCAAGAACTGACAGTAGATATTTAACAAACGATATGACTGAAACAATTAAAGAATTATTGCAAGGTCTTGAAAATGACTATATTATTAATGAAGATAACTTTAAATCAATATTTGATTCGTCAAAAGTCACAGATCACTATGCAATAATTCCTACTCTTACAGGTATAGCTAAGGCAGATGGCTTGTCAGACAAAGAATATAATGTGTATAACTTAATTAAAAATAAGCTATTAGCTTCTTGCTCAGATAATTTAATTGAGTCAAACACAAGTGTTGAGATAGTATATGGAGAGCACAAATTTAGTGCAAAGGGTAAATCAGTTATTAAACAAGGTTTTACTAAATATTTGCAAGAATATATAAAATCAAAAGAAGATAGCAAGCTTCCAAGCTTAAATCAAGGCGATTCAATTAAGCTTGTATCTTTTGAATTGTCAGAAAAATATACAAAGCCACAAAGTCACTACAATGAAAATACTCTTTTAAAAGCTATGGAAACAGCTGGTGTTGATTCGCTAGATAAAAATATAGAAGTTGAAAGGAAAGGCTTAGGTACACCAGCAACTAGAGCTAGTATAATTGAAAGCTTAATTCGTAGAGAGCTAATTAAAAGAGATAAAAAGAATTTGCTTATTACAGATAAAGGAAACATGTTAGTTTCAATAGTGGAAGATAAATTTAAATCGGCAGACACTACATCTGACTGGGAAATGAAGCTATCAAAAATAAGTTCTGGAGAAGTAGATGCAGATGATTTTATAAAAGAAATTGAAAGTAACGTAACAGAGCTAGTTGAAAGATATAAAAAAACTTTAAGTAATATCTTTTAAATATAGGAGGTGCACATAATGGCAATAATTAAATTAAATTACGATAAGGAAGAGTTTAACAAGCTTATGAATTCACTATATAATGTATATAATTTTGTAAAAGATAGTGAAGATAGCGAAGATGATTCAATTAAAGAAAACATAGAAGAAGTGTTGGGCAGTATTAAAAAGTATTCTATTGGTAGATATGATGAAGATAAAGATGAATATCTATATATAAGAGTTCCTCATACTGAAAGAGACCTATTTATTATATGGGACGCAAGAGACTTTGCTTCATTTTTAGACGCTCGTTCATACTTTTATACGCTTGATGAACCTGAAAACATTGACTACTATACAAAATTTGTTGAAGAATTCAAAGCAAAATATGAAATATACAAAGAGGGAAAAATGAAGAAGCTTCAACAATCTATGGATAAAAAAGAAGCAATCAATAGAGTTGAAAAAGAGATAGAAGAAGATAACAATCAAGTTAAAGATGAAGAACAAACAACAATAGCAGAGCCACTTTAGGCTCTGTTTTTTGTTTTATTGGGAGGAAGTAAGATGAGAATAAATGATTTTTTAAACAATAAAGAGATAGTAAAAGATAATATACTTGCAAGTGAAAAAGAATATCTAAAGCTTTTAAAAGTAGTAGGCAATAATCAAAGATATGACTTTGTAACGCAATTAAGCATTTATAATAAAGTTCCGAATGCTAAAGCTTGTGCTGGTTATGACTTTTGGAAAAAGAATTATAATAGGGCAGTTTTAAGAGGCGAAAAAGGCATTCCTTATTTAGCAGATAAATATAAAAAGTCTGTCGATTATATCTTTGATATAAGCCAAACTACACCTATTGTTAGAAATGTAAATAAAATTAGATCTGTAGATTATTGGCAATTTGATTTTAATTCAGATATTGATGTTTTAAAAAATACAATTTCTGAAAATAGGTTTCAGCCAAGTGATGTGCTTAATGAGAACATATTTGCGTTAAGCAGAATATATGGAGATGAAGATATAGATGTTGCTCTTAATGACCTTAAAGTTAGTGCTGATAAAAAATTAAGCTTTCAAAAGTTTATGATAGAGTCAATATCTTACTCTGTAGCAAGCAGATTTAACATACTTTATCCAATAGATATTGACAATGTAAAAGAAAATATTTCAGAACTTACACCAATATCGCTTGAATACGTGGGAGACATAGTTTCAACTACAAGCCATAATATTATAGAAGATATAATGGAAAAATCTATAGAAATAAAAAGATCAAAAGGCTTGACAAGCGTTAATGATATAATGTACAATAGTGATGAAGTAGAAAGAAAAGATATAGGAGGTATAGAAAATGAGCTTCGAGGAGAGTTTGAAACAATACACAAAGAAGAAGATAGAGAGTCCGTTCGATCAGTGCGAGGACACAGAGGAGATAGCTTACAAGATGAACGAGATAGCGGAGGAAGAGCTACTAGCGGACGAGGAATTTCAAAAGATACATGGAGTGAATTGGGCAATAATGAGGCTGGACTATCTATCGATGGAACACACAGACGAGAATTGGATGAAACTACAGGAACTATATTGGGACAAGACCTTAATAAGCCACTTGAAAGAGATGCAAGTGAGAGCCGAGAACTTCATCAAGATGGAAAAGCCGAGAATGATGGAGGCATGGAAGATAGAGAGCGAGGACAGTCCACAATATCCAGTGATGATGTCAGCATTGAGAGAGATGCTAATCAAGGAGATAATAGAAGAATAGAAAACGATAAAGATTTGGAGAAAGAAGCTAACAAGGCTTCTTTTTTTGTTGATCCAAACTTAAAAAACTTTCAAATCACGAATGAAGTTCTAGTTGAAAAGCTAACTCCATCAGAAAGGCTTAAAAATAATATAGAGGCTATATCTACATTAAAGAAGATTGAAAAAGGTGACTTAACTTTAAATGTTGACACACAAGAAACACTTGCTAAATATGTGGGTTGGGGTGGACTTGCAGATGTGTTTGATGAAAGCAAAGAGGGACAATGGCTTACAGCAAGAACTTTCTTAAAAGAGAGTTTAAGCGAAGAAGAGTATAAAAATGCTAAAGAATCTACGCTTACAGCCTTTTATACTCCAAAAATAGTAATGGACGGAATGTATAAAACTCTTAGCGATATGGGTTTTAATTCAGGGAATATTTTAGAGCCATCTGCAGGTATTGGAAATTTTATTGGTAATTTACCTGCTGATATGAGAGGCTCTAAAGTCTATGGTGTAGAACTTGACTCGATAAGTGGAAGAATAGCAAAAGCCTTATATCCTGAATCTAATATACAGGTTAAAGGCTTTGAGGAAACTAATTTTTCTAACAATTTCTTCGACTTAGCGATAGGCAATGTTCCATTTGGGGACTTCAAGCTTAACGATCGTGAATATAATAAAAGTAATTTTCTTATTCACGATTATTTCTTTGCTAAGTCAATAGATAAAGTGAGAAATGGGGGCATTATAGCATTTATAACATCGTCTGGTACTATGGATAAAAAAGACGAAACAGTAAGAAGATATATAAATGCAAGGGCAGAATTTCTAGGAGCAATAAGACTTCCAAATAACACTTTTAAAGGACTTGCTGGAACAGAAGTAACATCTGATATTATCTTCCTTAAAAAGAGAGATTCAGTCATCGATAGAGATGATGATTGGATACATCTTTCGGCAAATAAAGACGGATTAGTATATAACAAATATTTTATTGATAATCCTCAAATGGTGCTTGGCGATATGAAAGTTGTATCAGGTAGGTTCGGAGATGAGCTTACTTGTGCTGAAAAAGAAAACTCTAATTTTGAAAATTTATTTAACATAGCAAGTAGCAAAATATCCTCAAACAATAAATATGAAAAGGTAGAGCTATTGCAAGATGAAGATATAAGTATTCCTGCAACAGACGATGTTAAAAACTTCTCTTATACAATTATTGATAATGACGTGTATTTTAGAGAAAATTCTATTCTAATTAAGCAAAATTTAACAGATAAAAATAAAGAAAAGATAAAAGACTATATTGCTGTTAAGGATGCACTAAAAGTTGTAATTGACAGACAAAAAGAAGATTATTCAGATACTGATATACAAGAATCCCAGTTAAAATTAAATGAAGTATATGATGATTTTGTTGCAAAATATGGAATAATCAACGATAAAAACAATATAAAATTACTACGAGATGATAGCAATTTCCCTCTTTTATCTTCAATAGAAATCTTAGACGATAATAACAACTTTAAAGCTAAGGGTGATATATTTACTAAAAGAACTATAGTAAAGGCAAAAGTAGTAGACCATGTTGATACTTCACTTGAAGCGTTAGTGCTTTCTGTCTCACAAAGAGGTGATGTTGACTTTGACTATATGCAAGACCTAACAGGTAAAAATAGAGATGTTTTAATAAATGAGCTAGAGGGAGAAATCTTCCTTGACATAAGTTCATATGATAAAATTAATAACTATCTCCCATTCAAGAGCTTTAATAACGATAGTCCTTTACATTTTGATTATGTAGCTAAAGATGAATACCTTAGTGGCAATATTAGAAATAAAATAGAATGTTTAAATGAATATATTAGTCATTTCAATATTCTAAAAGAACAATTACCTGAAGATCAAAAACTAGAAATGGAAAAAGAGCTTAAAGAAATAAATTTTCAAAAAGACAGGCTAAAAGAAGTTATGCCTATAGAGCTAACAGCAAGTGATATTAATGTTAGATTAGGAGCAACTTGGATACCAGAAGAAGATGTTGAGGACTTTATGTTTAACCTTTTAAAGACTCCTAATTTTGATAGGTGGAATATATCCGTAAGATTTTCCCCATTGACAAGCGAGTGGAATGTTGAGGGCAAAAGTGTAGATTCATACAATGACTTAGCTAATATGACCTATGGAACTAATAGAGTTAACGCATATAAGCTAATAGAAGATGCTCTAAACTTAAAAGATACACGAATTTTCGATCAAGTGATAAATGATGATGGCTCAAAAACTTCTGTTTTAAATAAAAAAGAAACTTTACTTGCTAGTCAAAAACAAGAATTAATAAAATCAGCATTTAAAAACTGGATATTTGAAGACCCTGATAGAAGAAATAGACTTGAAAAAATATATAATCAAAGGTTTAATTCAATAAGAAATAGAGAATATGATGGTTCTAATTTAACTTTTGATGGTATGTCTACAGATATACAACTTAAAGAGCATCAGAAAAACGCTATAGCAAGAACTCTTTATGGTGGAAATACTTTGCTTGCCCATGTAGTAGGTGCAGGTAAGACCTTTGAGATGGTAGCTTCTGCTATGGAATCTAAAAAGTTAGGTCTTGCTAGCAAGTCTTTATTTGTTGTGCCAAATCACTTGACAACACAAATAGGTCGTGAATTTATGCAACTTTATCCATCGGCTAACATAATGATAGCTGATAAAAAAGACTTTCAGCCTAAAAATAGAAAGAGATTTATTGGCAAAATTGCAACAGGAGAGTGGGACGCAGTAATTATTGGTCACTCGCAATTTGAAAAAATACCTATGTCAAAGGAATATCAAGTAAAACATATTCAGGATCAAATACATGATATTGTGTCTTTTATAGAAGAGAATAAATATAGTGAAAGTCAAAAGTTTAGCGTCAAACAGCTTGAAAAAACAAAGAAGAAACTTCAAGTGAGACTAGAAAAGTTAAATGATGATTTTAAAAAAGATGATGTAATAACTTTTGAAGAGCTTGGGGTTGATAAGTTGTTTATTGACGAAGCTCACAACTACAAAAATCTATTTTTATTCACTAAAATGAGGAATGTAGCTGGCATAGGACAGTCTGAAGCTTTTAAGTCTTCTGACATGTTTATGAAGTGCAGATATATGGACGAGATGACAAATGGCAAGGGAGTTGTGTTTGCAACTGGTACACCAATATCAAACTCAATGACCGAGCTATATACAATGCAAAGGTATTTGCAGTATGATGAGCTTAAAGGAAGAGGTCTGGAGCATTTTGATGCGTGGGCATCGACTTTTGGCGAAACTGAAAATACTTTTGAATTGTCTCCTGAGGGCACAGGCTATAGGCAAAAGACAAGATTTTCTAAGTTTTATAATCTGCCAGAGCTGATGAGTATGTTTAAAGAGGTTGCAGATATAAAAACTGCCGATATGTTGGAGTTACCAGTGCCTGAAGCAAACTTTGAAGTTATTAAAACAGAGCCAAGCGATGAGCAAAAGGCTATACTTGAAAGCATATCAGAAAGAGCTGATGCTGTTAGAAATAACGAAGTTGATCCTACTGTTGATAATATGTTAAAAATAACAAACGATGGTAAAAAATTAGCTTTAGATCAAAGACTAATTAATCCACTTTTACCTGATAATCCTGATTCTAAAGTGAACGTCTGTGTTAATAATGTTTATGCAATATGGGATAAAACTAAAGACAAGTCATCTACTCAATTAATATTTTCAGACATGTCCACACCTAAAGGCGACGGAGAATTTAATATTTATGATGATATAAGAAACAAACTCGTAGAAATGGGGATACCTAAAAACGAAATAGCTTTTATTCACGAAGCTGATACAGATAAACAAAAAGATGAGCTATTTGCAAAGGTTAGAAAAGGTGAAGTTAGAATTCTTATGGGTTCTACTCAAAAGATGGGAGCTGGAACTAATGTTCAAGATAAGCTAATAGCTTTACATGACCTAGATGTTCCGTGGAGACCATCAGATTTGGAGCAGTTCCAAGTGGGACAAGGAAAAAACAAGGACTATCTCAATAAATACTAACGTAAGCACAAGTATAAAATAGACTAAAGTGACTTATCAGCCTATTTATGATATAATATAAATTAATGAATAAAACGGATAAGGGGTAATAATATGGCAATTTCTTATAAACCATTATGGCACTTATTGGTAGAAAGAGAAATGAACAAAGAAGACTTAAAAAGAGCTGCAAACATAACAAGCAACATAGTTTCAAGAATGAGCAAAAATTCTTATGTGAACTTAGAGTCATTAGAAAAGATTTGCCTGGCATTGGATTGCAGAATTGAAGATGTTATAGAAATTCATAGAAATGAGGTGGAATAAAATGAAGAAAATATTTTTTAGAATCTTTTTAATAGTTATTATTTTAGTAGTTTTAGTTTTTATTCTTAGAATATATAATGACTATAAGTATAAAGATACCAATGCTTTGAAATCTCCTGAATATTATAATGATGTTACTAATATAAGTTTATATCCTACAGATATTGACGGAGTTGATGTAACTTATGTAGATGAGGGTAGGATGCAAGGCTTTAGATTTATACCTAAGGAAAAATCACATAAGGGTCTTGTAATTTGTTTTGGAGGTTCTGAGGGAAGTCCAAATTTTGAAACTGCTAAAAGATTGGCTGAAGAGGGATATGAAACCTTTGCACTATTTATGTTCGGCATGAAAAACCAAGAACAAACTTTGAGAAAAATCCCTTTAGAACAATTTGAAGATGTTATCAATTATATAAATAAAAATATAAAAGACAATAAGCCAATAAGTGTTTTGGGAGCGTCAAAAGGTGCAGAATATGCCCTTAATTTAGCTAGCAAATATTCGGAAATAGATAATCTGATTTTAATAGCACCTTCATCTTATAATTTCGCCGGGCTTGATTTTAAAGATTATGGTTCATCATGGACATATAAAGGAAAGGAACTTCCATATATAGATATAAAAAAATCATCATTTAACTCATTTTTAAAAAATATTATTGTTCCGAATATTATTAAAAGTCCTATTAGCTATAAAGAAACTTATAGTAGTGCAATAGAAAAAGACTCATCAAGCCAAGAAAAACTAATACCAGTCAAAGATGTTAATGCAAATATATTGATGATTGTAGGCGAGGATGATTTGATGTGGGATAGCCTTGCTATGGCAGATAAAATAAAAGAACAAAACCCTAAGGCAAAGATTTATTCATATAAAGAAGCAGGGCATATATTTGCTAGCAATGGTGTTTTAAATTTAGGAAAAATTAGAATTGCAACAGGTGGGACAACTGAAAGCAATGATAAAGCAGAAAGTGAATCAAGAAAAACTATTGATGCTTTCTTAAAAGAAAACCATAAATAAAAAAATACTTGGATATTTAAGGACGGTAGAAAATTAAAATCTATCGCCTTTTTTTATTGCAACAAAAGGGAGAAATTATATGGAATTAAAAAAGAAAAAACGAAGTGGAAAAATCAACTATGAAATAAAGCGAGTGTATGTAGGGAAAAAGCCGATTGAAGAAGTGTTTGAAGATATTATCGAGCATGTAGTCGAAAGAAACTTAGAAAAAGACAGAGAAAATAAACAAACGCAAGCGTAAGTATTGATTGACTAAACGGGAGTATTTTAGTATAATTTAATTATTGAGATAGTCCTGTTTAGGGAAAGGAGATTGAAATTGGGCAGGACTAAAAAATATGTAGCAGGACTTTATTGTAGACTATCAAAAGACGATGGAAACTCAGTTGAGAGTATGAGTATATGGTCACAAAAAGTAATGTTAAAACAATTTGCAGAAAGTAACAGTATCGCTATTTATGATTATTATGTAGATGATGGTTATTCGGGAACAAACTTTGAAAGACCATCATTTAAGAAGATGATTACTGATATTGAAAACGGAAAAATAAATTGTGTTATAACAAAAGACTTATCAAGGTTAGGAAGAAACTATCTTCAAAGTGGAGCATATATCGAAATGTACTTTCCACAAAAGAATATAAGATATATTGCAATAACTGATGGTATAGACACATTAAATAGCAATCAAAATGATATTATGCCATTTAAAAACATTCTCAATGAAATGTACGCAAAGGATACTTCCAAAAAAGTTAAAAGTGCAATTCAAAGCAGAATGAGAGAGGGAACATATATAGGCTCTAAAGCTCCATTTGGTTATCTAAAAGACCCTAATAATAAACGCAGATTAATCATTGATGAGAAAACTAAACCTATTATAGAACTCATTTATAAATTGTGTTTAGAGGGTAAGGGAACTCAACTTATTAGCCAGGAGTTGATGAAGAGAAAAATTCCAAGACCAAGTGCTTTTGTTGAAAATGCTGAAAAGCTTTATGGACTAACAGAAGAAAATAAATATCAATGGTCACATAGAATGGTGTTAAATGTTTTACGAGATCCAGTTTATTGTGGAAATATGGCAAGAAATAAAAGACCTACCTTATCATTTAAGAACTCAAAAAGAATGTATATTCCTAAAAGTGACTATATTTATGCTAAAGATACCCACGAGGGAATAGTTAGTGAGGAAATATGGGAACAAGTTCAAACAATGATTGATAAGAGGAAGTGTAACAATAAAAAGGGACTCTATTATGACAACATTTTTCAAGGACTTGTAAGATGTCCTAAATGTGGTTATGCATTGACACCAAAAACTGATTATAGGCTTAAAAAGAAAGAACTCATAGACTTTGTTCACTTTTCTTGCTCCACATATAAAAAATATGGAGTAAATGCTTGTTCATCACACAGAATTGAAGCTAGGGATCTATATAATATTGTTCTTGAAGATATACAATATCATGGAAGTATGGCACTATCTGCTAAAGAGGACTTTGTCGAAAAGATAATAGAAAAGATTGAAGTAGAAAAAATTGACGAGGGAAAAGAACTATCTAATAAGCTGGAGCTTAAAAAGAACCAATTAGCAGAATTAGACAGAAGCTATGAACAGTTATATGAAGATAGGTTAGAAGGAAATATAACCGAAAGAAACTTCAATCTAATGAATGTGAGTATATCTAAAAAACAAGACAAGTTAATCGAGGAAATCAAGGTCTTAGAGGGCGATATAGAAGTATCTTTTGAAACTGAAGATAACTACAAGAAATTCATGAATAATATTAGCAAGTACGCTAAGATAAAATCGCTAAACAGATATATTTTAAATCAAGTTATAGATAAAATATATGTCTATGACAAGGAAGAAATAGACGGTCAAATTAGCCAAAAGGTTGAAATTCACTACAAGTTTATAGGTAAATTAAATTGACCACTTCGGACTACTCACCAGACCTTGAGCAAAGAGCTGGAAGAATAGTCCGTCAAGGTAACGAGAATAAAGAAGTAAATATCTTTAGATATGTAACAGAAAATACTTTTGATGCATACTTATGGCAGACTATAGAAAATAAGCAAAAATTTATATCTCAAATAATGACCTCAAAAACTCCTGCAAGAGTTGCTGAAGATGTCGATGAAGCTAGCTTGTCTTATTCTGAAATTAAAGCACTTGCTACTGGTAATCCACTTATTAAGGAAAAAATGGACTTAGATAATGAAGTTTCTAAACTTAAAATGTTAGAAGCTAACTATAATTCTAATAAATACAAGTTGCAAGACAAAGTTAACATTGAATATCCTCAAGGCATATTAAAAGCTAAACTTGAAATAGAAGCAGTAAAAGAAGATATGTCAAACGTTGAAAAGCAAGGAGTTGGCGAAAATAAATTCACTTCCATAACTCTTAATAATAATAAGATAACAGACAAGAAAGAAGCTGGCGAAAAGCTATTAGAGGAGATTAGAAAAGTAAATATCCATGAGAAAAAAATCATCGGTAAATATAGAAATTTTGACCTACAAGCATCATATAATAACTTGCTTAATCTATATTCATTTGAACTTAAGGGCAAGGCAAATTATTATGGCGAATTTTCTAGCTTTGCAGATGGTAATATTACAAGACTTGATAATGTTATTAATAAAATGGGCGAAAGACTTGAAAAGCTAGAACAAAAACTTGAGAGCTATGAGGCTTCAATTAAAAATGCAAAAGAGGAGTTAACAAAGCCATTTGAAAAGGCTGATGAGCTTAAGAACAAAACTCTAAGGTTAGCTGAAATAAATAAGCTACTTGACCTTGGAGATGTCGATGAGATTGAAAATAATTCGCCACTGCTTGAAGATTTTAAAAGAACTATAATAGATTATGCTAATTATGAATTTTCAGAAGACAATCCTTACGAAGCTTTTGATAAATTGTATCCTGACTTAGAGCATATAAGTTTAGCATTTACTCATACACCTGATGACAAACACACTATTCAGTATGAAATAAATGCTGAAAATAAGTCGTGGACACAATATGTAGATGATATGCCTATAAGAACAGAATCATTCTTAGAAGATGGTGTATCTGAACAAGAAGCTATTAATAATATGATAGAAGTCGTTAAAATGTCTAACTTTGACGATTTTGTATCTGTTGATAGAGAAGACCTAAAGAAAACACTAGGCTTAGAAATAGATGATGATGGAAACTTTTATGATCCGTTAGCTAAAGACTTAGATAATGATGGAATACCAGATAGGTATGACAATGATTTTAAAGATAGTGATTATTTTGAATCAACTTATGATGTAGAGGATAATCTTCGCGCAAGGGAAGAGAAACCATCAATATTGGGACAAATATCAAAATTCAAAGCGGAAGAAGAAAAAGATAAAAATCAAGAAAAAAGTGAAAAAGGACAAGAAAGGTAGAGGAGAGCGAAAGGCTCTCCTTATTTAGTACAAGGAGGAAAATATGGAATACAAAGATATTAGAGAAAATTTAGAGGAAATGATGAATGATAACTACAAGGACTTTATAAAAGCACTTGTGAGCATAGAAAAAGGCGTTATTGATGAAAAGGCACTTGAAGAAGTTTATGTTTTATATATGAACAATGACACAACAGGTCTACTAAGTGATGACTTTGACTATATGATTGATGATATGAAAGAACAAGGAAAAATTGATAAAAAAAGAAGCAGTCCATAAAGGTTCTGCTTCATCAATTTTTCGTAAGTGGGTACTCACTTACTGTGCTTGTTATTAAAGTTATAAGCGTTATGCTTGTTATTTAATTACTACCATTATACCATAAAATTGAAATGTTTGTATCTAATAGAAAAGCTTAAAATATAGATGTACGATTAATATGCTATAGTGTATTTTTAGTATAAAAATTAATTTTTGGGTATAATTTAATTGATTATTATGATGTATTAGGAGGTAGAGTTTTGGAATTAAATCATGAAGATATTATAGAAGATGTCCTTGAAGGATATATTTTTTCTGAAAAAAAGGTTACTGATGAATGTAAAATTTATACAATTGAAAATTCTACTGGCTGTGGCGAAATGCGTTGCTACAATTTATTTGAAGGCGTTCAGTTATCTTATAATAACCTTAATATGGAGACGGCATATCAAAAAATAAATCCTAAAAGCGGGGTTTTAGAAATAGATCATTGCTTAGAGGGATGTTATGAGTTTAAACTTGAAAATAATGAACGCGCTCTGATAGGTAAAGGTGATCTAAGTGTAATCGAAATAGGTAAAGTTGCTTTTGAAGATTCATGCATACCAACAAAAAAATATGTGGGACTTTCAATATTTATTGATATTGAAAAGGCACAAAAATCTATTGATAAATACTTTCCGTATGCAAAAATTGATTTGTTAGAAATAAAAGATCGTTTATGTAAAAATGGTGCAGCTTTAATTATTCATTCACGTCATGAGATAGACCATGTTATTAGTGAACTTTATAGAGTAGATTCTAGAATAAGACTTTCTTATTCAATTATAAAGACAATAGAGTTGTTATTATTTTTAAATTTAGTTGAAAGTTCAGATACATTTAAGTTAACGTCTTTTTCAGAACCAGTATATAAAGCAACTGTAGAATCATATAAGACGATTTTAAATAATCCTTTTGAAAGATATTCTATTTCTGATTTATCAAAAAAACATGCTATTTCAGAATCCAGTTTGAAGAGATGTTTTATATACATAACTGGAAGCTCAATAGGTAATTTTATTAGGGAAAATTGTTTAGAAGCCGCTGCTAAATTATTAATTCATAAACCCTTAATGTCAATAGGAGAGATTTCTGATTTGTCAGGATATTTGAATCCTAGTAAATTTTCTGAGTCATTCAAAAAACATTTTGGGCAAACTCCTCAAGAATATAGAAAAAAATCCATCTGACCTTTTTAGAGCAAATAAAGAGCTGTCAGGTTATAAAGAAAATATCCATCTTACTTTATAATAAAGTTGAGATGGATATTTTCTTACAAATATTCTCTATACACATTCTATGTACATTTTATTAATTAACGGAGGTGTTTTATGAACAATAAAAAAATGACTACAAAAGATGTAGTAACAGTAGCGATTATGATTGCTTTATTTTATGCAATATCTATTGTTATTGGAATGAGTATGGTTGCTGTTCCGGTTGTATATATTTATGGTACTGCTGGAATTGAAATGTTTATAGGAGCTATTTTCTACTTAGTAGCAGCTAATAGACTTAATAAACATGGGCTATTATTTATATGGATATTAATTTATGGTCTTATTACAGCAGCTATGGGTTATGTGTTTATGCTTCCATATTTTATTGGACTTGCTATTTTGTGTGAAATAGTAATGATAGGCAAAGACACTTATATAAATCCAATAAGAAATATGATTGGCTGGAGTGTTTATGGTGCTGGTATGTTCATGGGAATAGGAGTTCCATGTTGGATAGCTTGGGAATCTTATCAAAAGCAAGCTTTAGAGAGTGGGTTTGCAGATAAGACATTAACATTGCAATATAATTTGGTATCTTCACCAAAACTACTATTATTAGGTGTAACAATAACCGTTATATTATCTGCTTTAGGTGTTTTGTTTGCACAAAAAATTCTTAAAAAGCACTTTAAAAAGGCGGGTATTTTAGAGTAAATGGAGATATATGGGAAATGAAAATAGAAAAAATAAGTGGAATAACTTGTCTTTTTTTAACTATAATTTCCTGTATGGTGTCAATATTTACAAAAAGTTACTATATGCATGCTCTGTTTGTAGGATGGCTTTGTATGCTTTTAGCATATTTTGGTTTTATCAAGCAGAGCATTATTTATTTTATGATATATAGTTTTACTACATTTTGGTTATTAAAAATGATACCTAGTGGTGTAGTTATAATTTCACCAATGCTTTTGGGAATGTTGTATAAATTCATAGTTCCAATCATGGCAGGATTTTTAACTTTTAAGATACCATCAGGAAAATTAATTTCAATATTTCACAAATTAATGTTGCCACGAAATTTTGTACTTATATTAACGGTAATTATTCGATTTGTACCAACAATTGCTGGGGAATTTAGAACAATAAAAGAAGCTATGAAAGTAAGGGGATTTACAGGTAACTTTTTTCATATTTTATCAAATCCTTTGAGGACTCTTGAATATGCTATAGTTCCTTTAATTTTTCGTTCTATAAAAGTAGGAGATGAATTATCAGCAGCAGCGATTGTTAGAGGAATTGAAAACCCAATAAAAAGGGATTCATATTATAGTAACAAGTTGTGTAAATTAGACATAATTATAATAACTACAAGCTTTGTTTTATTTATATTATGTCTTATATGAGAGGTGCATCATTGAATAATAAACTGGAAATTAGGAAATTATCTTTTTCATATAATAGCAATAAAGATGAACAGTTGAAAGATATAAATTTAGACATTAAAGATGGTGAATGTTGTGTAATTATAGGGGAGTCGGGATGTGGCAAGTCTACTTTGACAAGGGCTATAAATGGATTAATTCCAAATTTTTACGAAGGAAATTTAGATGGAGAAGTATTTATTGATGGCAAATCTATCAGAAATTTAAAATCCTGGGAAATAGCAAAGTTAGTCGGTAATGTATTTCAAGATCCTAGAAGCCAATTTTTTGCCAATGAAGTTAATGGAGAAATTGCATTTGGACCGGAAAATTTGGGATATAAGCGTGATAAAATAATAAGAAGAGTAAATGAATCAACTGAGAAAATGAATATTGATAAATTGCTAAATAATAGGATATACAATTTATCCTATGGAATTAGGCAAAAAGTAGCAATTTGTTCAGCAAGAGCCATTGAACCATCTATTTATGTATTTGATGAACCATCTGCAAATCTTGATTTACAATCAATATATAAATTTTCAAAACTTGTAATGGACTTAAAAAAAGAAGGAAAAACTATAGTAATTGTTGAGCATAGGTTATTTTATTTAAAAGGAATAGCTGATAGGTATTTATTGATACAAAATGGATCTTTAATAAATAGTTATAAAGCAGAAGAATTTGAAAAAATCAGTTCAAAAGACTTAAATGCATTGGGCTTACGCTCAATAAATCTTAATGATATTGTTGTAGATGACCACAAAGTTAAAGAAAAAGAAATTAGTAGTGACAATTCTTTTGATTTTGAGGTGAAAAATATTAGTAAAAAATATAAAAATAATTTCGTACTAAAAGATGTGTCACTTAAATTTGATAGCAATGAGACTATTGCTTTAGTAGGAATAAATGGAACAGGTAAAAGTACACTCGGTAAAATTTATTCTGGGATTCAAAATCAGACTGATGGAGAAATAAAGATAAATGGACTCAAAGCTAATAAAAAGATGAGGTTAAGCAAAGTGTGGTATATTCCTCAAGATTTAGACTCTCAATTATTTGGGGAAGATTTGATGGATGAATTATTAACTGGATTAAAAAATAGAGAAGATTATATCACGAAAGCAGAGGAACTTTTAAAAAAAGTTGGATTATTTGATATAAGAGATAAGCATCCAGCAACTTTATCAGGTGGTCAAAAACAAAGATTGGTTCTATGCGTAGCTATGTTGAGAGAAACACCTTTTATTATATTGGATGAGCCGACATCAGGGCTTGATTTCAGGAGTATGGATAAGGTGGGTAGATTAATCAAAGAGGAACAAAAAAAAGGAACAAAATTTTTGATAATTTCTCATGATATTGAATTTATAGCAAAGACGTGTGATAGACTTGTAAAACTAGAGAATGGGATAATAACAGAAGATTTTTATATTGATAATATAGGACAGCTGTTAAGAGCTATGGAGGCTAAATAATTTAGGAGGTGCTGTAATGGAAGTTTTAAAAAAGCATATAGGACAAATATTATCATCAGTTATTATAGCAGTAATTGGTGTTTTTTGTAGTGTTGTACCATATTTTGCTTTAGCTAAGATTACTCAAAATATAGCAATTAATAATACAGAATTAGAATTCTATATAAGACCAATTTTGCTTATTTTAGTTGGGTTAATAGGAAGTGTTATTTTTCATGAGATTTCAACTTTAATTTCTCACAACTTAGCATTTCGCATAATAGAGGATGAAAGAAAGAAACTTGTAAGAAAAATTAATAGATTATCAATGGGAGAAATTGAAAAACGATCTAGTGGAGAATGGACTCAGTTTATGGTAGAAACTTTGAATAAAATTGAGCAACCGATAGCTCATGTTATTCCTGAAGTAATAGCTAATCTTATAATTCCAATCGCTTTAGTAGTTATTATTTTTATTATAGATTGGAGAATTGGAATTGCAAATCTTATAACCTTACCTCTAGGGGTGTTATTTTCAATTCTAATGATGGGTGGATATGAAGAAAAATCACGAAATTATCAAGAAGCTGCAAAAAACATGAATACAACAGCTGTTGAATATATTAGAGGTATTCAAGTTATAAAGGCATTCAATAAATCTGCATCATCATATGGAAAATTTGTAGATGCTGTAAATAGTAATAGAGACAGTATGCTAAATTGGTATTTAAGTGTTTGTTTCTATATGACAGCAGCAATGGAAGTTTTACCATCAACTTTATTATTTGTTTTACCAACTTCTTTATACTTGTATATGAATGGAAGTATTGAAGTAGGCAATCTAATAATGTGTGTTTTATTATCTTATGCCTGCTACAAACCTTTGATTAAAGCTATGAGTCATATGGATACTATGGCGAATGTAAGAGTTGTAATAGATGAAATAAAAAATGTTATGGAGTTACCAGAGTTAGAACGAGGTAATGGAGAGGAAAAAATAAGATCATACGATATTAATTTTGAAAATGTATGTTTTGCCTATAATGATAAGAAAAAAGTTTTTGATAACTTATCCTTTAGTGCAAAAGAAAATAAACTTACAGCTATTGTTGGTTATTCTGGCGGTGGAAAATCCACTATTGCTAAGCTAATTGCGGGATATTGGAATATTAATAAAGGAAAAATATCCGTAGGAAATGTAAATCTTAAAGATGTTTCTCTTGAAAAGAACATGGAACTTGTAACCTATGTATCACAAGAAAATTATCTATTTAGAAAAAGTATTATAGATAATATGAGAATGGCAAATCAAAATGCTAGTATTGAAGAGATAAAAGACGCTTGTAAAAAAGCTTCTTGTCATGACTTTATTATGAGTCTTCCTAATGGATATGAAACCATAATTGGAGAATCTGGGAGCAACTTGTCTGGAGGAGAGAGACAAAGACTTACAATAGCAAGAGCTTTGCTTAAAGATAGCCCAATAGTTTTATTAGACGAAGCTACAGCATATTCTGATCCAGATAATGAAGCTGAAATTCAAAAATCTATAGATGCATTAGTTGAAAATAAAACGGTTATTATGATTGCTCATAGGCTTTCTACAATAATAGGAGCCGATAAGATCATAGTATTAAACAATGGGGAAATTGAAGCAGAAGGAACTCATAAAGAACTTCTTGGAAAAAGTGAAACATATGCAAAAATGTGGAAATCACACATAAGTTTATCAAACGATAGGGGTGAGTAAATGAAAGAATTAATTCACAAGTTATATTGGGTCGCTGGAAAAGAATCTTCCAAAATTAGCAAGATGTTTTTCTTTGAAGTATTAAAAAGTATATTTGAAGGAATATCCCTTGGAGCTACAATGTTGCTTTTACTTAAAATATTTCAAAATATATTTGAAGGAAGAAATATTACACAAGAAGACATCTATGTCGTATTTGCAATAGCTCTACTAAGTGTAGTAGGGAAAATATTATCTAGTTATATGGCTGATAGAAATAAATACATCGCAACTTACAATATGGGAGCAGAAAATAGGCTATATATAGGTGATCAGCTAAAAAAAGTGAATATGGGATATTTTAGCAGTAATCGCCTTGGAAACATTTCAGGCGGATTAACCACAGTTATAGGTGAACTTGAAACCGTAGGAGTTAATATAATAGAAACTTTATTTGTGGGAGTAATTCAAACTATAATAATGGCGATATTTATGATTCCGTTTGATATAGTTACAGGTTCTATAATTTTAGGAACTTTATTCTTAGGAATGTTATGCAATGTTATCTTTCAAAAGAAATCAGATGAGTTGACTAAAAAATTACAAGCGTTGAAAATAAATCTAAACGCATCTACTTTAGAGTATGTTAAAGGTATTAGCGTCATTAAATCGTTTGGAAAAAGTGGTGAAATGACTAAAGAATTGGACAGAGAGATTTATAAAAATAGAAGAGGCTTTATAAATGTTGAAAAAACTGTAGCACCTGCTGCTTTGATATTTCTAATTATATTTAAATTAGGGATTTGTCTTATTATATTTTCAGCTATTTATAGATTTTGTATAGGAGAAATTGATCACTATAAAGCTGTAATGCTTGTAGTGTCTAGTTTTATTGTTTTTTCTGGTTTTGAAATGGCTGGAAGTATGCAAAACGTTAGAGGAATAGCTATACAAAACTTGGATTCAATTGCTAAACTTAGGAATTTACCAACAATTTCAGAAGGCACAAGAACAAGCTTTGAAAAAGGAGATATAAATCTAAAGGACGTTGACTTCTCATATGACGAACAGAACTTATTTAACCGTTTAAATTTAGATATTCCAAAAGGTAAGACTACAGCAATTGTAGGTGGTTCTGGAAGTGGAAAAACAACACTTTGTAATTTGATAGCTAGATTTTGGGATGTAGATTCTGGAGAAATATTGATTGATGATAATAACATAAAAGATTTTAGGTATGACAATTTGTTATCTAATTTCACTTTTGTTTTTCAAGACGTCTATTTATTTGATGACACTATAAAAAATAACATTAAGTTTGGAAATCCAGAAGCTAGTGATGAGGAAGTTATTAATGTTGCTAAGCAAGCACAGTGTCATGAATTTATTATGAAGTTGTCAGATGGTTATGACACAGTTTTACAAGAGGGTGGTTCAAATTTATCTGGAGGAGAGCGTCAGAGAATATCTATAGCAAGAGCTATGCTAAAACCAAGCAGAATTGTTATTCTTGACGAAGCTACTTCAAGTGTAGATCCAGAAAATGAACAACAACTTATAACTGCTTTAAACAATTTGTTAAAAGATAAAACTGTAATTGTGATTGCACATAAACTTGAAACTATTAAAAATGCTGATCAAATTGTTGTTATGGATAAAGGAAATATTGAAAGTATTGGTAAACATAAAGAGCTTATGGAAAAATCACACATATACAAGAGCTTTATTGAGAAAAGAGAAAAAGCTACTGGTTGGAAAATTGAATAAAATTTAATAGAGGATGATTTTATGAAACAAGATATGAAAGAACAATTATTAACAAAAAGACCTATAGATTTACTTTTTCAATTATCTATCCCTGCTGTAATAGGAATGATAGTAATAGGTCTTTATCCACTAATGGATGGAATTTTTGCAGGAAATATTATAGGACAAACGGCAATGACAGCTTGTGGTGTAGCTATGCCACTTACATTTTTCAATAGTGGTGTATCTACACTCATAGGTGTAGGTTCAGCATCGGTTTTATCAAGAGCTATAGGAAAGGGCGACAAAAAAACAGTTGATAAAATTATGGGGAATTTAATCTTTTGGGTTATTCTATTCTCATCAATTATTACAATAGGCGGAATTTTACTTGCACCACATTTTTTAGATATGGTTGGAGCAAGTGGAGAAATTAAAGAATATGGTATCAGATATTTACGAGTAATTTTCATTGGCTCTTTATTTGTAAACTTTACTCAATCAGCAAACATGGTTATGCGTGGAGAAGGATTAATGAAAAAAGCAATGCTCATTATGGGGCTAGGGGCTTTTTTAAACATAATTCTTGATCCAATTCTAATGAAATTAATGGGAAAATACGCAATAGAAGGGGCTGCACTTGCAACTATTACAGCACAATTTGTTCAAGCGATAATAACACTCCATTACTTCAAATATAAAAGTAAAGCAGTAAAAATAAATAAAATCAAACCTGCTCAGGAAATAAAAAAAGAAATGTTTGGCGTAGGGTCATCTGCTATGATGATGCAAATTTTATTTATGATTCAACAAACAATGCTATATAAAATGTCATTTAAATATGGTGGAGATACAAATGCTATCTTGATGGCAGCAACACTTAGAATATATGCCTTTTCATTCATTCCACTTTGGGGAATGAGTCAAGGTTTACAACCTGTAGTTGGTACAAATTTTGGAGCGAAAAAATACGACAGAGTAAAAGAAGCTATGAAAGTATTTTCTATCGGAGGATTAGTTCTTGCATCAATATTTTGGATACCAGCATTAGCATTTTCAAAGAATATACTTTCTTTATTTGGAGTAGAAGAAAGTATTATAACTCAGGGAATAGGGAACTTTAGACTATTTTATTCTATCTTTATCCTATATGGAGTAATGGTAATGACTATAACATTCTTCCAATCAATAGGAAACGCTAAAAAAGCCGGCATAATAGTAATGCTAAGACAGTTATTTTTATTCGTACCTGCCATGATTATTTTACCAATGATATTTGGAGTTAAAGCAGTATGGTTTGCAGAACCCCTTGTAGATTTAATTATGATAATAGCTGGTGTAGTAATGATGTTTGGGGAATTAAATAGGATGGATAAAATTAGTTATAAAAATGTCAAGTTTTGATGACCTTGTATCTGTTGATAGAGAAGACCTAAAGAAAGCACTAGGCTTAGAAATAGATGATGACGGAAACTTCTATGATTCACTTGCAAAAGATCTTGATAATGACGGAATACCAGATAGGTATGACAATGATTTTAAAGATAGTGATTACTGTGAATCAACCTATGATGTAGAGGATAATCTTCAGGCAAGGGAAGAGAAACCATCAATATTGGGACAAATATCAAAATTTAAATCAGAAGAAGAAAAAGATAAAAATCAAGAAAAAAACGAAAAAGGACAAGAACGATAAAGGAGGGCGAAAGGCTCTCCTTATTTAGTACAAGGAGGAAACTATGGAATACAAAGATATTAGATAAAATTGACGATACAGAAGAAAGACTAAGGTAACTAAAAAATCAAGAAAAAAACGAAAAGGACAAGAGAGGTAGAGGAGGGCGAAAGGCTCTCCTTATTTGGTACAAGGAGGAAATTGGGAAATATAGCTGGAAAAGTAGAAAATCTTGAAAGAGAAAATGCAAATGGAGAAAAATTTAAAGTAAGTAACTTTTCTCTTGTTTCAAAAGATGAAGATGGGAATAAAGTTTATACCAATTGTTCAGCCTATGGAGATAAGACAAAAGATTTAGAGAACTTAAAGCAAGGAGATTTTGTTAAAATATTTGGACAAGTAAAAACAAGTATTGATAACAACGGAAAGGAACATAAAAATGTTCGTATTTTGTCTTCTAAGCTTTTAAAAGCAAAAGAACAAGTAAAGAGTCAAGACAAGGATAAGAAGTCCATATTAGGGCAAATAAAAAGCTTTAAGACAGACGATAAAACTAAGTCAAATAAGAAAGACCATAGCAAAGGCACAGAGAGATAAATATCGGCAGTCTTCGGACTGCCTTTATTTTTTTATATGTATATAGGTTGTATAATGACTTAATACCTTGGAACAATTAATAACTTATCAAGTCTAATATTAAAAACTGCAGATAAAACTATGAAAATTACTTATACATTAACAGAGGAGGAAGGAAATGAATAAAATTTTAGAAAGTCTCAAATACGTCTTTATAGTCATAGGTGGCTATGTAGGCTTTTATTTAGGAAGCATTGACGCTTTTATTTACACCTTACTTGCATTTATAATAGCAGATTATATAACAGGTGTTTTAAGAGCAGGAGTAGAACGAAAGCTCTCATCAAGCGTAGGATTTAAAGGAATAGCAAAGAAGATTGTTATATTTATTGTTGTTGGTATAGCAAACTTATGCGATGTAAATTTAATTAAAGGTGATGGTACTATGATAAGAACAGCCATCATCTTTTTTTATATAGCTAACGAAGGTTTATCTATATTAGAAAACACAATGGCAATAGGTCTACCTGTTCCAGAAAAACTTAGAGAAATGCTTGAGCAGCTAAAGGAGGACAAGTAAATGTCAAACAGCTCACTAATCCAAGATAAGATACTATCTCCAAATCATAGTGGAAAGAGAACTGAAAAAATATGCAAGATTGCAATACATCATGCTGCGGTAGTTATTAATGGAAGAAATTTAGCATCTCTCTTTGTATCAAAAACAAGAAAAGCCTCAGCAAATTACTGCTTAGGATCAGATGGAGTTATAGTTCTTGGAGTTGATGAGCAAAATAGAGCCTGGACTACATCTTCATCTTGGTGCGATAACAGGGCAGTAACAATTGAAGTAGGAAATTCTACATGTGCACCACAGTGGTTTGTATCTAATTATGTATTAAAAAGACTTATTGATTTGGTTACAGACATTTGTAGAAGAAATGACATTTATCCATGCACATATACTGGAGGAAAAGATGGCGTTTTACAAATGCATAAATGGTATGCAAAAACAAGCTGCCCTGGTCCATACCTTTCAAGCAAGCTTGCATTTATAGCTGACGAAGTCAATAAAAAACTAAGAGCAGACAATAATATGTCTACCGAAACATCAACAATGTACCGAGTAAGAAAATCATGGAAAGATGCAAAAAGCCAGATAGGAGCATTTAAGTATTTAGAACTTGCTAAAAGATGCGTTAATAAAAATCCACAGTATAAAGTTTTTGATGATAAGGGTGCTATTGTTTATGAGATAAAAGATGATAGTAAAACAGATAAAATTGCTAGAGAAGTCATACGAGGACTTTGGGGTACTGGAGATAATAGAAAAAGACGCTTGCTAGAAGCAGGATATGATTATTACGAGATACAGAAAAAAGTAAATGAAATAATTAAATACTGAGCAAACGAGCCAAAAGGATTAACCTCTTAGGGACAGAGAAAATAATAAAAACTTGGAAAGGAGGTAATTCTCATGTCAAATATGAAAAGAACAGGACAAACGGCACTTTATGAGCGTTTAAGTCGTGATGATGAAATGCAAGGAGAAAGCAATTCCATCACCAATCAAAAACAGCTGCTTGAAAGCTATGCGAAAAAATGGTTTTGTAAATATCTATCACTATACCGTTGATGGAGTAAGCGGAACGAACTTTGATAGAGAGGGATTTCAAAAGATGATAAAAGCAGTAGAAGAAAACAAAGTATCTACTGTGATAGTAAAAGATATGAGCAGGTTTGGCAGAGATTACCTCAAAGTAGGCTTTCACACCGAAATACTTTTCAAAGAAAATGGAGTAAGATTTATCGCCATCAATAACGGAATAGACAGCGAAAAACAATCAGAAAGCGACTTTACCCCATTTCTAAACATTATGAATGAATGGTATGCAAGAGATACCTCAAGAAAAATACAGTCTATCTTCAGAGCAAGAATGGAAGAGGGCAAAAGAGTATCTCCAAGCGTTCCATACGGCTATTATAGAAACCCTAAGAACAAACAGCAGTTACTTGTCGATAAAGAGAGTGCAAAGGTCGTAAAACGCATTTACCATCTTGTTATAGAGGGATATGGAGTAACACAGATAGCAGATATACTAACCAAAGATAAAGTCCTTATTCCATCAGCCTATGCAGAAATACACTATCCTGAAAACAACCACAGTTCCAAGAAAAGAGGAATAGAAGACCCGTATTTTTGGACACCAACCACAGTAAGCTATATCTTAGAAAAAAGAGAATATATGGGACACACCGTACTTGGGAAAACAATATGCCTTGATTATAAAACCAAAAAGCGAAGAAAGGCAAAAGAAGATGAACTCATTATCTTCAAGAACACTCATGAAGCCATCATTGACGAAGAAACATGGAACAATGCTCAACGATTAAGAAAAACAGTGAGAAGAAGTCCAAAGTATGGTGCAACCTCACACCCGTTTACAGGACTTTTAATCTGTGCAGATTGTGGAGGAAAATTAAGTTACAGAGAGCCGGCAGAACATAAAGAAAAGAAATATGATAGTGATTACTCTTTTGTATGTCAACATTACCGACACAGAAAAGGCACTTGGAGTATGCACTACATCAAAGTAAAAACAGTAAATGAAATTCTATTAAAATCAATCAAAGAAATCACAGACTTTGCCAAAGAAGAAAAGCAAGAATTTCTAAAAGTGATGAACAAATTATCCGATGAAAAAAGGGAAGAAAAGTATCAAGATGATAAAACGAAATTAGAAAAATTATCTTCAAGAAATGAAGAACTAACAACCCTTATTACAAAGCTATATGAAGACCATGCACTTGGGAAAATTCCTGTAAAACACTTTGATAGATTATTTAACACCTATGATACAGAGCAACAAGAATTAGAAAAGCAAATACAGTATTTTGAAAATGAAATAGAAAGCTATCATCAGAGAAAAGTTGACACCGATAAATTCCTAAAGATGATAGAAAAATATACCGATATTGAAGAACTCACAGTCCCAATGATAAATGAGTATATAGAAAAAGTAGTAGTCCATGAAGCAACAGGAGGAAGAAAAGGGAAAGATAGAAAACAACAAGTTGATGTTTACTTTAACTTTATAGGCAACTGTCAAGTAACACAGAAAGCTGATATAGAAAAAATGCCTTAAAAATGGTATAATATTACTAATTATTGAGATAGAAAAATTAGAAGTTATAGGACAGGTGTTTTTATGAGTGAAATTTTAGCTAAGCCATGTGTTGGAGCAATTATTACCAAAACGGAAAATAATGAAAAATATATTCTTATTCAAACAAGACAAAAAGATGATGGAAATGAAACTAATGGAATGATAGAAATACCCGCTGGTAAGGTTAGAGAATATGAAAATATTTTTTCTGCACTGTGTAGAGAAGTTTTGGAAGAAACAGGATTGAAAATAACAAAGATTTATGGGAAAAATAGTGCAGTATCAAATAGGGTTGGAGATGTTACCACTATTTCGTTTGAACCATATTGTGTTACACAAAATTTATCTGGTGCGTATTCTATTATTCTTATTACATTTTTATGCGAGGCAGAGGGGAATTTGTTAAATTACACAAATGAAACCCAAAATATTAGATGGGAAAAGATTTCGTATGTGGAAGAATTGTTAAAAGAAAAAATAGAACAAGTATTCTTTATGCATGTAAATGCTTTGAAAAAATTTTTAAACCTATAAATCTCCGTTTGTCGAAGTAAAATAATTAAATAAAAACAATAATATAGCAACTTACAAAACAGTAAATCAAATTGATTTACTGTTTTTCTTTGCTCAAAAATAGAAAGAGAGGAACACAGAAAATAAAAAACATAGAAGAAAAAATCTTAGTCCACGAACGAGATCGAAAAGGCAGTCAAATCGCCAATCAGAAAGTCGAAATCTACTTCAACTTTATCGGGAACTATGAACCGCCAAAAGAAGAATTGTCCGAAGAAGAAATGCAGAAATTAAGGGAGGAGGAAGAAAAAGAACGAGTAAGAAAAGACAGGCTTCATCAAAACTACCTCAAGCGTAAAGTAAACGGCAAGCAAAAAGAATATGAGGAGAGATATAAGGCAAGGCGAGAGGAGAAAAAACAGGAAAAGCTAAAGAGTTTGAAAAGAACAGGGATACCAGTAAGTGAGTATAGAAAAATATTTAAAAAACAAAAATGATATACAATATTTAGTTGACATTAACTATCATATAGTATATAATAAAAACAGACGACACTGTCGGTTTTTATTTGTTGAGTAGAAAAGAGGTCTTTAGCTTGAAAGAAGAAAAACAAAAAGTAGGACAAATCAAAAAAAAGAAAATTAGAGAAGCTGCAAAAAAATGTTTTTTTACAAAAGGCTTTCAAAGCACAACGATGGAAGATGTTATTACAGAGATAGGTATGAGTAGAGGGGGTGTTTATCATCATTATGCAAGTACAAATGAAATGCTTAAAGACTTAATGCTTGATGGTAATGATTACAGAAACAGCTTGATAAATGAGTATTTGGAAAATAATCGAGGCAAAGATAAATATCAGCAAATGGGTGATATTTTGGTTGATAAGTCACTGGCTGATACAGATTTGATGAGATTATATACGCTCCTTTTACAGGCAAAAAAATATAATGAGGATTTTGAAAAGTTGTATCAAGAATTGAAACTTAATACGACTAATGAGCTAAGTTTAATCGCCAAGCAGCTTGGAATTAAAGCAGATATATTTGGTGATGGTTTTTTAGTGAATTATATCAATGGATTGATATTAAGTTCAGAAATTTTAGGTGCGAGAAAGTCTTATAGCGAGCATAAACGATATATAAAAGAAACAATGATAAATTATATTGTTGATGTAGAAAAGAAAAATTAAAACAATTAGGAGGTTTCAAATGAGCAAACGATTAGAGGTAAAGGATTTAATCAATATAGGATTATTTTCCGTATTAGGATTCATATTTATGATGATTGGATCATTTTTAGCAATGGTTCCGGTTTTAATGCCGGTTGTCCCATTTGCACAGGGAGTTTTGGTAGGACCTGTAAATATGCTATATTCTACCAAGATTAAAAAAAGAGGAATGATTTTTATTCAATCATTATTGATTGCATTGATATATGTTGCTATGGGACATGGACCTTGGGCATTATTGACTGCTGTTATTGCGGGGATTATTGCTGAAATAATTTTGAAATCAGGAGAATATACGAATGTAAATAAAGCGAGATTAGCATTTTCTATTGCTCCACTTTGCACATTGGGAAATTGGTTACCAATTTTTATTTCAAGAAATGAATATATTCAGCAGATGTTAGAGCAAGGATACAATCAAGAGTTCATTGATAAGATGCTTAGTGTTATGCCGAATTGGATTATTGTTGTAATGGCAATAGTAGGAATTATCGGTGCATATATAGGTTGCAGCATTGGAATGGCATTTCTAAAAAAACACTTCAAAAAAGCCGGTATGGAAAAATAAGATTTCATGGAGAGTTAGGATGATAATCAAACTTGATTTTCGTACAAAACTTTTTATGACGATAGTTCTTTCATATGTGATGGTATTAGGCAATATTCAAACAAAGTATTTCGTGCAAGCCATTTTAATATCCACAATTCCGATAATACTTTTAATTAACGCAAAATATATAAGAGTAGCTATTATTGGAGTGGCTACTCTTTTGTTTGTTTATGCTGCTGATAAATTTCTGATAGGGCTTAATTACAATCCTGTGGTTGCAATTTTATTGATAATAGTGATGGTTATTAAAAAAATTCTCCCCGCTTTTTTGATGGGGAGATATACCATACTTACATCAAATGTTGGAGAAAGCATTTACTCATTAAAAAAAATGAAATGCCCAGATGAAATAGCCATTCCCTTGACGGTAATGGTACGTTTCTTTTATGCTGCAAGGATTGATTATAGTAATATAAAAAAAGCTATGCGTTTGAGAGGATTGACGCTTAAAAGGTTAATAAAGAGTCCAATTTTATTATTTGAATATAGATTAGTGCCATTATTGATGTGCTTATCAAAGGCAGCAGATGATTTGACGGTATCAGCTATGACGAAAGGGTTGGCTGTAAATCAAAAGAGAACAAGTATTAGTGAAACATATATGGGACTTGTTGACTTTATGTTTTTCTTAATAATGGCATGGATAATCTATCTATATATAAGGGGAAAGTATGCTTGAATTACAAAATTTAACAGTAGGTTTTGACGGTGAAAGCATATTGAAAAATATAAATATGATTTTCAAACCCGGTGAAGTAACCGTCATTACAGGACATTCAGGAACAGGAAAAAGTAGCTTGCTAAAAGTTATCAATGGAATCATTCCGGAATACAATAATGCAGAATTAGAAGGAGATATTGTATTTAACGGAAAATCATTGTTTGGCTTGACAATATTGGAACGATCTAAATTTATATCTACAGTGTTTCAAAATCCTAAAACACAATTTTATTGTATCAATTCAACCGATGAACTGGCTTTTCAGTTGGAAAATAGAAACATAGACAAAGATTTGATTTTAGATAAAATTCAGTATTATTCAGCGGTTTTAGGTACAAAGGAATTATTAGATAGGAATATCTTTGAACTATCTGGAGGCGAAAAGCAGTTGATTGCAGTAACAGCTTGTGGGATTTCTGAAAATGAAATTATCTTGTTGGATGAACCCTCATCTTCCTTAGATCAGGTTGCAATAGAGCATTTACAGAATGCCATTATGGAACTGAAAAAAAGAAAGAAAATTATCATCATTGTGGAGCATAGATTGTTTTATCTGAAAGATATGCTTGATAAATTGTGTGTGATAGAAAATGGAACTTATAAAGAATACACAAAAGAGCAGTTTTGTGATGATTTCTTTGAACGGGTTTCTGAAATACACAATCTAAGGAGTTTTAATGCGATTTCTAAAAACAATTTTTTAAGCAGGAAATATAAGCAAGTAGAAGTGTTAAAGAAAAATTCTTCAGATTTTGATTGTAAAGCATTGTCTTGTTTGAATTTCAAAAAAAAATATGAAAGAAAGGAAATCTTTGACTTCAGTATTGCCTTTGAATCCGGTATCAATTTCATCATTGGTCAAAATGGTGTTGGGAAAAGCACTTTTATCAATTTGCTGATGGGGCTGACAAGAGGAACAGGAGAGGTGTTTTATAAGGGGGAAAAACTAAAAAAACGATATGAAAATATTTTTGCAGTCATGCAAGATGTTAATTATCAACTTTTCACAGAATCTGTATGGCAAGAACTTGGAACAGTTACGAAACAGGATGATTTGAAAAATGAAGCCTTAAGAAAGGTACATTTATTTAATAAAAAAGAAATGCACCCAAGTTCGTTATCAGGTGGAGAAAAACAGAGATTGTTGCTTGCTATGTCTATGGTAAGCCAAAAACCAATCATAGTATTTGATGAACCAACGAGTGGACTTTGCAAAATGCAAATGGATATTTTGATTGAATTTTTGAATCAAATGGTAGCACAAGGGAAAACTATTATTATAATCACGCATGATTTTGAATTTATAAAACAATGCGATGGTGCAATATATGAATTTTTGAAATGAAATGTAAATAGATAGAACTATGGAGGTGTTGAAATGAAAGAAAAAAGTCCTACTGCAATATTGTGGGAGCTTGCACATGATGAACATCCAAAATTAAAGACATCAGTATTTATAGCGAGTATTGGTGTTTTAGCGGGGATTGTTCCATACATTGCGGCAAGTCGCATTTTAGTTTATTTAGTGAATGGAATTGAAGACAGCAAGGTTTATCTTATGTGGCTTGGCATAAGCTTGCTATCATATGCTTTGAAATCAATTTTATATTCTTTGGCATTATCAGTATCTCATAAAGCGACTTTTAGTGTACTAAAAGATATTCGTTTAAGAATGCTTGATAAACTTCCAAAGATGCCATTGGGAGAAATAATAAATATTCCAAGCGGTAATTTAAAGCAAATTATAGTCGATCAGGTCGAAAGTATGGAGAAACCTCTTGCACACTTATTACCTGAAATGACATCCAATATATTAGGCTCTTTGAGTATATTCATATATTTGTTATTTCTTGACTGGAGAATGGCGTTATTGTCATTAGTTTCTATTCCTTTAGGAATGTTTTTCATGGGACTTGTGATGAAAAACTACGCTGCTCAGTATGAAGGATCTGTAAAAGTTAGTCGTGAAATGAACTCGGCAATTGTGGAGTATGTTAACGGAATAGAAGTGATCAAAACCTTCAATCAGGATAAAAGGTCATATGCAAAATATAAAGATAAGGTTATTGCAAATGCAAGATACTTTTATGAATGGATGAAGAGCTGTCAGTTACCTGTATCTTTATCTAAAAACATATCTCCTACTACAATGATCACAGTGCTTCCATTTGGTTGGTATTTCTACATTAGCGGCAGTTTAAGTGCAGAAGTATTTATATCTGTAATTATTCTATCTTTAGGTATTGCAGGACCTTTACTTGAAACGATGAATTTTGTTGATGGTCTTGCAAAGATAGGAACTATTGCAAATTCCATTAATTCAATTTTAGAAGGAAAAGAGCAAATTCATTCCAATGTTGATGTGAAAATAAACAAATATGATATTGCCCTGCAAGATGTGAAGTTTGGATATGAAGAAGGAAAGGAAATTCTTCATGGAGTGTCGTTAAACATAGAAGAAGGGACAACGGTAGCTTTTGTTGGACCGAGCGGTAGTGGAAAGTCAACTTTGGCAAAACTGATAGCAGGATATTGGGACATAAATACAGGAAGCATAAAAATTGGTGGATATAATCTCCAAGAGATTCCTCTTAAACAGTTATATAGCTTAGTAGCATTTGTTTCTCAAGACAATTTCCTTTTTAATGAAAGCATTAGGGAAAACATACGAATGGGAAATCCAAGTGCAAGTGATAAAGAAGTTGAAAATATTGCAAAGAAGTCAGGCTGCCATGATTTTATTATGAATATGGAAAAAGGCTATGACACAGTTGTCGGAAGCAGTGGTAGCCATATTTCAGGAGGAGAAAGACAAAGAATCTCAATAGCAAGAGCAATGCTTAAAAAATCCCCGATAGTGATATTGGATGAAGCAACTTCATATATTGATCCGGAGAATGAGGTGATTATCAAAGAAGCTCTATCAAAATTGATACAAAATAAAACTGTTATCGTTATTGCACACAGGTTATCAACAATAACAGATGTTCAACAAATCTTTTTTGTTGAGAATGGAGAGCTTATTTCACATGGTAAACATAACGAGTTAATGGAAGATTGTGAGCTATATAAAAAAATGTGGAATGCTCATATTGGAGTAAAGGATGGTGAAATAAAATGCTAAGTGCTTTAAAAAAAATTTTAGATTTCTCAGGTGATGAGAAGAAAAATATATACCATTCTATATGGGTAAGTTTCTTGTTTGCAATTTTTCACATGCTTCAAATCAGTGCAATTTATTTTATAGTTAAAGCTGTTGCTGAAAAAGATATGAGTATGACACCTGCGTGGATTGCTTTGATACTTCTTGTTGTAAGCATAGTAGGCAGAAGTATTGCAAATTATTATTCACAGTTACAACAATGCCATGCAAGCTATTTTATGGTTGCAAATAAAAGAATTTCAATAGGGGAAATGCTCAAAAAAATTCCTATGGGATTTTTTAATGAAAACAATGGGGGAGAAGTCGTTGGTATTTCTACAACCGTTTTAGAAGACGTGGAAAATACGGCTGCGATGGTTATGGTAAATACCTTGTCGGGATTTATAAATACTATAATCTTTACTTTGATGATTTTAATATTTGAATGGAGAATAGGTTTTATTGTAACTGTCGGAAGTCTATTATATTTGGTTATTTTGTCAAAAATGGAAAAGAAGTCAAGAGAGGTTCTTCCTAAACGACAAATGGCTTCAGCAAAATTAGTAGATACTGTTTTAGAACAG
The DNA here is from genome assembly GCF_056590255.1 of Fenollaria sp. C0166D3. Taxonomy (NCBI): domain Bacteria; kingdom Bacillati; phylum Bacillota; class Clostridia; order Eubacteriales; genus Fenollaria; species Fenollaria sp. C0166D3. Next base: position 29,458 of record NZ_JBWPVU010000006.1, on the reverse strand, counting down.
ATTGGAGGAATGTCTGTTATAAAATCCTTTAATTTAACCGGTAAAGGTGATGAGAAAGTTAGAGGTGCTATTGAAAATACCAGAAAAACAAATCTTGATTGTGAAAAGTTGTTTACACCTTACACGATTGTTCAAAATATTCTTTTAGATTTGTTCAGCATTTTAATCATAGGTGCAGGTATTTTCTTCTACCAAAGAGGAGAACTTTCGTTTCTGAATACAGTTATGACAATCATAATTTCATTTCTTGCTTTTTCACAAATTAAATTGGCAGGAAGTGCGACAACTGCCCTTAGAGTTGTTAGTGGCTCTATTGAACAAACCAAGAAATTAGAAGAATTTCCACAAATGGATATTGAAGGAAAAGATATAAAACCTGCTAATTTTAATATTTCTTTTGAAAATGTAGAATTTGCATATTCAGGAAAGAAAATTCTTGATGATATATCTGTTGATATACCACAAAACCAAATGACTGCAATAGTCGGACCTTCAGGAGCTGGAAAAACCACATTTTGTAACTTGATTGCAAGGTTTTGGGATATAGATAACGGGAAGATTAGTATAGGAGGACATAATATAAAAGAATATTCCTTAGAGTCATTGATGAAACAAATCAGTATGGTTTCCCAAAATGTGTATTTGTTCCAAGATACTATAGAAAATAATATAAAGTTTGCTAAGCCTAATGCTACCCATGAAGAAGTAGTAGATGCTGCTAAAAAGGCTTGCTGTCATGATTTTATTATGAACCTTCCTGAACAATACCAAAGTGTTATAGGAGAAAGTGGTGCAAGTTTATCTGGTGGAGAAAGACAAAGAATATCTATAGCAAGGGCGATAATAAAAAATGCACCAATTATTATTTTTGACGAAGCTACTGCAAATGTAGACCCTGAAAATGAGGATAAATTGCAAGTTGCTATGGAGGAACTCACAAGAAATAAAACAGTAATAATGATTGCGCACAGACTAAAAACCATAAAAAATGCAAATCAAATTCTTGTCTTGGCTAATGGAAAGATAACGCAACAAGGTACACATGAAGAACTTATTCAAGTTGATGGTATCTACAAAAAATTTGTTGAAGCAAGACAAGTGGCAGCAAAGTGGCAGTTGTCATAAGTTATAAAAATATTGAAAAAAACTGGAGGAAGTCATATGGGAAAACAAGATATGAAAACACAACTTTTAACCAAAAGTCCTAAAGATTTATTGTTTCAGTTAGCTATTCCGGGAATTATAGGAATGATAGTTATAGGGCTATATCCATTTATGGACGGAATTTTTGCTGGATGGATTATTGGAGACTATGCAATGTCTGCTATTAGTATATCCATGTCCTTAACAATAATAAATGGTGGAGTATCAGCACTTATTGGAGTTGGTAGTGCATCAATATTATCAAGGTCGATTGGAAAGGGAGATAAAGAAACAACTGACAAGATATTTGGAAATTTTTGTTATTGGGTAATTTTATTCTCTATAGTTATCACAATATTAGGTTTGATATTTGCACCTAATTTTTTGGATTTAGTAGGAGCAAAGGGGAATATTAAAGAACTTGGAGTCAGATATTTAAGAGTAGTTTTTTTTGGCTCCATATTTGTTAATTTTGCTCAAGCCGGAAATATGACAATGCGTGGTGAAGGTGCATTAAAGCAATCCATGATTATTATGGGGGTAGGAGCAATATTAAACATTATTTTAGATCCCATTTTCATGAAGTTGATGGGAGAATATGCGATTGAAGGGGCAGCTATTGCAACTGTAATCTCTCAAATTGTGCAAGCTATATTAACCTTCCGCTATTTTTCAAAGAAAAGTGCTTTTGTGGGGATTCATAAAATCCAAAAGAGTAAGGATATTTCCAGTGAAATGTTTAGCATAGGAAGTTCTGCAATGATGATGCAAATTTTGTTTGCAGTACAACAAACATTCTTGTTTAAGCAAGCTTTCGCATACGGTGGAGATAATTGGGGAATTTTAATGGCTGCTACAATGAGATTGTATATGTTCTCCTTTATTCCTCTTTGGGGAATGAGCCAAGGTTTACAGCCTGTTATTGGGGCAAATTTCGGAGCAAAGCAATATAAAAGAGTAAAAGATACAATGAAGGTTTTTATGTACGGAGCAACTATTCTTGCAGCTCTTTCATGGATACCATCGATGTTTTATTCAGAAAAATTACTATCACTATTCAGTGTAAGAAGTGAAATCATAGAAGCTGGTGTTATGAATTTCAAGATGTTTTATTCCACATTTATTTTGTATGGAATTATGATAATGACACTTACATTCTTTCAATCTATTGGAGATGGGAAAAAAGCAAGCATGATTGTAATGCTTAGACAACTGATTTTGTTTATTCCGGCTATATTATTGCTTCCAAAGTTTTTTGGAGCAAGTGCAGTTTGGTGGGCTGAACCTATTGTAGATTTTAGTATGATTATGTTGGGACTGTTTTTAATGATTAATGGACTTAGGAAAATGGGAAAACAACAAATTACAAAAAGTTAGGTAGCTCAAAAGACAAAAGAAAAAATGAGAAAGGTTTGATGTATGAACATTATTTAATTATAAGGGCTGGGTGATTAAGATGAAAAAATCTTTATATACAAAAGAAATAAATAATAAAAATTTCTATTTGCCTTATAGTTGTCTATTCTCTCAAACAATTAAATACATCTAAAGAAAAGGTAAACTCTTTTCAATTCAGAGGACATTTTACGCCAAAGTGTAGAAGTCCTCCTTTTTTTTATTCTCAAAAAGCAAAAACAGAGAGCAGAAAAAGGAGGATAGCACAATGGGTAAAAAAGAATATCACAACTATGTTAGAGGGAAAGCTGTACCTGTAAGTGAAGAAGTCTACAAAGCCTATTGGAAGATAACAGAGCATGAAAAATATCTTCAGAGAAAAGATTGGAAGTATGACGTGATTCCATTTTCAGCACTGGATAACGATGGACACTTTGTAGACAATATCATAGATGAAAGAATAGACTTAGAAAAAATTGTAGAGGTCAAAATGCAAATTGAAGAATTAAACAAGGCATTAGCTACACTCACAAAAAAGAAAGAGAGCTTATAGAAGCCATTTTCTACAAAGAAGAAAGTCTAAGATCGATTGGCAAAAAAGAAAAAGTAAGCTATCAAGCAATCGGAAAAAGGAGGGATAAGATTTTAGAAAAACTAAGAAAACTTTTAGAAGATAAATTCAAAAAATGCTGAAAGGTTAAGTATCAAAGAATGGTGCTTAGCCTTTCTTTGTTTGGAACACAATAATATTGAAATGGAGGAATGAAAAATGAAAGAGTTAGAAAATGTAATGAGCCAGTTGGAAAAAGAAACTAAGAAAAAAGAACAGGCGGAAAACAAAATTAAGCAACTAAGACAAAAGAAATCACAGCTAAAAAGAAAGGCGGACACGAAACGAAAAGTAGAAAAAGGTGGAGTATTTGAAGCCTTTGAAAGAGAAATTACAGGTATGCAGGAAGAAACAAATAATGATTTAATCTATGCCTTTTTAGATTATGTGCTTTCCGATAATCGAAATAGAGAAAAGCTAAAAGAACTTACAGAAATTCATTTAAAAGAAAAAGAAATCTCATTAGATTAAATCCAAATCTTGAAGAAGAAAACACAAATGATAATTTTGAAGAACCGGCTGATGAAGAATAAGAAAAACAGAAATGTATTAGAGATTGAGATGGAGCAAAGTGAGAAACATTTTAACACTTTGCTTTTTTGTGGATTTGAAAATCTACAAAAAGCAAAGTTCACAGGGGTCTAAGGGGGAGTAGCCCCCCTTGAACAAATAAAAATGCTTTAGCGTTTTTGTTTCCTTAGCGGAGCTAATAGCTTTCCGCAGGAACGCAAAGCACCATAGTCAAACGGTGTATCTTTGCGCCCTTTGAAAAAGGGAGCGAAGATACGACCTGAACATTAGGATAGTAAAATTCCAAAACTGAAAACAGACAAAGGAGAAAAAGACAATGGAAATCAAAAGTTTGCATACCCATGTAGATATTGTGGCAAGGTCAAAAGGAGCAAGCGTGATTGCAAAAGCTGCATATAATGCAACAATATTGCTATTAACGATCTGTGGAAAACTAAAAGGACTAAATTTGATATAAACTCAATAACGCCAGATGTAGTTGAAATAGATGAAGACAACTTTTTTTACAATTGGGCATGTTGTATTTACAGGAAAGCTGGAGAAGATGCTAAGAAAAGATGCAATGCAGATAATTGTTAATTTAGGAGGAATACTCGACAATAGCGTGAATAATAAAACTAATTATTTAATACTTGGAGATAACGATTATAATGCAATACTAAAAGGTGAGAAGTCATCAAAACATAAGAAGACTGAAAAATTAAAACTAGAAGGTAATGATATAGACATTATAGATGAATGACATTTTATGATTTGATTAACCAATAGTGCTAAAAGTTAAGATATAAAAGATGTTATTTAAGACGGTAGAAATGCCGTCTTTTTTTATTGGATACTTTTTAATGTTTTGGAATTAAAGGGTGCAAATAGCGTTATTTTTACTCTAATTTATAAAAATTAAATTGTATTATTTTATAAAATTTTAAGACGCATCATAGAGAATCGGATTAATATTTATCAATTCAATAATCATATTTAGACCTATTGATATTTTCAAGAAGAAATATCAATAGGTCTTTTTATGTTCGCTTTTGTATTTTCATATTTAAGAAAACTCTTTACTCAAAAACACTCTCTTTGTCCTAAGGAATATAGAGGGAAAGAAATATAGGTTAAAAATCACCTTAATTTCTTTGCCTGTGATATAGGAGGTGGAGTATGAGAGTTGAAAAGTTTGAAGGCAGAAAAGATTTAGTAAAAACTCAATATACAGAAAGAGATTTAAAGGCAGAGCTTAACTTTTATCTATCAGATAATTTCATCCAAGACCTCTTTCTTTTAGATGAAATTAGCCTTGAAGAATATAGAAAAATTAGAAGAGAAAACATAAAAAAATTTAAGCCTATTCTTTCAGAATTATTGCTATAAGACTTGATAAATACTTGATTTTATGGGAATATAGCACTAAGAGGAAGAGAGGTGAAAGGATGAAAAAGAAAATATTGATACAAGAACCATGGAAAGCGAGCTGATGCTATCCATACTGTCATCATTGGCAGAAAGTGAATCTAGGTCTATATCAGAAAATAACAAATGGTCCATAAAGAAAAGATTTCAAAATGGAACATTTATCATATCAAGCCCACCCTATGGCTATGAAAATTTAGATGGGAAGATGGTAGTTAATGAAGAAGAAGGAAAAATCATAAAAGAAATATTTGAAAAGTATCTTTCAGGTGAGGGAACTCACAAAATAGCAGAAGACTTAAATAAAAGAAAGATTAAAGGGCAAAAAGGAGCAGACTGGTATGGGTCGACTATAAATGGAATCTTAAAAAATGAAAAATACACAGGGGATGTTATCTACCAAAAGACTTATACAGATGAAAATTATAATAGACATAAAAATAATGGAGAAAAGGACCAATATAAGATTATAGACAACCATGAAGCCATTGTAAGTAGAGAGGAATTTGAGAAAGTTCAAGGTAAGCAACTTTTCAATTGTTTCAAAAGATGACGATGGAAATAATGTTTATACCAATTGTTCAGCTTATGGAGATAAGACAAAAGATTTAGATAACCTAAAACAAGGAGATTTTGTTAAAATATTTGGGGAAGAAAAGCCTTATATAGATAATAATGGTAAGGAGCGTAAAAATATTCGTGTATTATCAGCAAAATTATTAAAGCCTAAAGATCTTAATAAAGAAAAACCTAAGAAAGAATCTGTCTTAGGTAAAATTGCAGACTATAAGAAAGAAGAAAAGAAACAATCTAAAAGTAAGGCAGAAAAAGGAATTGACAGGTAGTGTTTAGCACTTGAAATATTTTCTAAACTGTGCTATAATATATATACAATTAGAAGAGGATTGGGGGTTAATGTTTATCCTTTAGCTTAACCGGGAGCGTCGGAAATACCCGAGATAGCTAAAAACATCACCGTTACAATTTATCGGTGGACTCAAGGGCTAGTGAGGTTGTATTGCTAAAAAGCCACTAAAATTGACTAAGGAGTGATCGATTAGTATTACTCCTTATTTTTTTGAAATATTATAAAGGAAGTGTTTAGTTTGAATAATATACAGAATATATTTGATTGGTATAACAATTTTAATAATAAAACTATAAACATTGTTGGACTTGAGAAAGAGTTTACAATTGATATTGATAATAAAAACTTGGCTCATTTGTTAGGACTTCAATATATTAACAATACTGGAGCAATTAAAGGTAGAAGACTTTATAATTATATTAAAAATTCCAATTTATCAGATGAACAAATATATCAAAGGATAGCATCATCAAATCCAAATAAGCTTAGTAGTGTAAGAGATAGGGTTGACAATATTGTGGGATTTTTAAAAAACTTGCACAATGCAAAAATTTATGAGATGACAAATGTTAATTCTAGGATAAAAAGTAAATTTTTAGGAGTAGATATTAACGACGCTAGTATTAGGATGTTAGGCATTGCTTCAACAGATTATGAAGATTATCTGGAGACGTTTTTAGTAAGAACAGATGATTTATACTTTAGAAATTCTCAGATAGAAGATCCAGTCATTTCTATTACAGAAATTTTAGCAGATGGTAAAGAAAAACTATTTTCATTTGATGAGAATAGACAGTTAAAATTAGACCGAATGAATCAATCATTAGATTTAGATGAGCATAGAAATTTACTTAAAGCTACCAGACTTAGTGACAGAGAAAACTCTTTTGAGTATGATGGTTTTAAATATTATCCAGTAAGGCCTTGGAATAGCGAAGAAAAAGAAATGTTATTAAATGAAATATCTAAATATTTATTTACTGATGGATTGTTTGATAATGAGTATAAAAGCAGTAGAATAGCTGAATTTTATACCAAAGTGCCAGATGAATATAAAGATTGTGACCTATTTTATAATGACACTACACAAAATTTATATTTTATATCAGAAAAAGGACTGCAAGGATATTCTAAATATCAAGGAGCAGACCTGACAAAAGAATTAAAACGATGTTTTGATTTGTAAGATAAAAATATAAGCAAAATTAAGCCATCTGTATTGTCACAAATTAAAGAATTTAAAGAGGAAGAGTCTAAGTCTATAAAAAAGGATAATGTTAATATAGATTTTGAGAGATAGGGCAAGTTCATTATACTCGCTCTATTTTTAAAGCATATTTTAAGCGTAGGAAGACTTTTAAAGCATTAAGCATATATTTACTAGGCTAAGTATATAAAATCGAGATATGAGCGTTTTAGATAGCTTAAAATTAAAATGAGTAAAAAGGAGGTATGTTATGAATAAATTAGAGAGAATTCTTGATAAATTTAGAAAGAAAATAAGAAAAGAGAGGATTCTAACGAAAAAATTAAAGAACTTAAATTACAAGCTAAAGAGCTTGAAAAAGAATTTGAAAACAAAAGAAAAATTGAAAAAGGGGAAGCCTTTGAAAAGTTTGAGAACAAAATTACAAGTAAAGCTACTTTAACTGATGGAAAATTTGTGTCTGACTTTTTAGAATTTGTATTTGAAGATGAAAGATTTAAAGATATTTTAACTGATTTAACAGATTCATATTTATCTAATAAATAAACTAGTAAACATAAATTTTAAGCGATGTATATCAAGTAAAATTTATGTAGCACAAGGGTTAGGGAATGTAGTTCCCTTATATAATTTAAAGGTGGAGGGTTTATCTCTCCACCTTTTTTTCTTTGTCCTTATCTTGATTTAGATAGTTGTCATAGTTATTTTTATATTGTATATATTTATTGAAGTTTTCCTTATTTAGCTTATATTTTTCCATTAGTTGTTCTTTTTCTGTTTGCAACTTATCTAACTGGTCTAATATATTTTTAGTATCAGGTAGCTTGCCATACTTTTTTAAAATATCTTCAGCTGATTTTATATATATTGTAAGCTCGCTTTTATATTCGCTTTCAAATTCTTTATCGTTAGGATTTTTCTTGTGATATTTGTAGATTTCACGATACTTATTTATAGTGTGAGTGTTTTCCATATCATTAGATAGTTCACTCATTTGCTTTTCTATATTTTTAATTTCGTCCATAATATTTTGTCTGTCATTAGCAGTTTCTTGTATAAGTTTTTCTAGCTGTGCCTGCGAATTAATTCCCAGATTTCTTAATTCCACTATAGTCTCAGCCATAGCTTTTAAATTATGTTTAGTCGCCCAAAATTCATAACCTTTTGATGTTTTTACTTTTTTAGATGTAGATAAATTGATAACATTATTAACTCTTTTTTTATTTGGATTGCTTTTATTTTTAATAGCTTCACTAATTCTTTCTTTAATTTTATCTTCAGTATAATCTTCGCCAATAGTTTTAGCACGTGTAAATCTTTTTTTATCCTTATGTTTAAATGCAATATATTTTCCGTTCTTAATTTCATAATCTAATTCTTTCATATTTTTTAAAAACTCATCCCATGAATTAGATTTGTTTATCATTCTATCAATATCGAACTGAAATTTAGATTTCCAAGATTTACCCTGCTTACTTTGCTCATATTCATACCAAGATTTGCCAGCCGTTTTATATTTTCTTTTGTACGCTTCATAATATTTGTCAATCACTGATAGCTTATATTTTTCACATAACTCATCACTTTTAGTTCTAATTATATGATAAGTTCTTTTATTAGATCTATAGCATTTGCCTGTTTCAAAATTTACATTATTAAAAATAATGTGGTTGTGAATATGCCCTCTATCTATATGAGTTGCTAGTATAAATTCATACTCATCTTTCAATACTTTTTTGCATAGCTCCATTCCAATTTCGTGTGCTTTTTCTGGAGTAACTTCGCCTGGTAAAAAAGATTGAATTAAATGTCTTGCGTAAACAGTTCCTTTTGTGTTGTTACTTTTTCTTGTCTCGTCAAATTGTTTATATGCAGTAGATGGATGACATTTGAATGAAGATACCAAAATATTTTCATCTGTTTTTTCTTTCTTAGTAATATAATCTATTGCTAAATTTAGTGTTGATTTTATAGGATGTATTTTTGTAATTGCCATACTAATCACCAGAACTTTCTTTTGATTTATTAAGAAGTACAATCGTCGGGAAAATTAGAGTGTACCAGCTGTACAGAGGGGAGAAGACCATTATTTGGACATAGAAGCCACCTTTATACGTTGGTTGTTCTAATTAAGACACTTCTTGTTTATTAAACACTCTATTTTTAATTAAAGACGTTATTCTAGAAGTATCAAATAGGAATCCAATCTTCCTATATATAATCAGGCGATATTTGTCTAATAATTTTATTAACTTCTTTTAATTGAATTCAAATTATATAAGCCGAAGCTAGCAAATATAATAAGTATTACACCTAAAATTATTGATTTATAATCAATTACCTTGAGTAAACCTAATACTATTAAAAGCGCAGAGAAAAATAAAAGATAGTAATATGGAGCTTTTCTCCTATTAATATCTAAATTTTTACTGTCCCTATCAGAAAAAATTGGTATTTCTTTACTTCCGTCTGTTTCAATTATCAAAATTTCTTTGTTAATCATACCCGGAGAAGTCGCTATCATACTTTTAGGAGAGTTATAAGGTCTCAATTTTATATTTCCAAAACTAAGTTTTCCAATGTTAAGTGGGGCTGTAAAAACTTTTAAATTCATACCATTTAAAAATTCTGTGTATTTTTTTCTTTCCTTGTTATTCATATATCCTATATACTCTACAGCGTACCTATGGTCTGAATTAGTTTTTTCAAATTCATGCATGATAGATCCACTTTTTACAAGTCGATATCCCTCGCTGGCTATATGATTTAAATATTCTTCCCTGCCTTCTATAGGATTTAGAAAAATTTTTATTTTATTCATAGTCTTCCTCCTTTTTAAATTTCTTTTCTCCTTTTAAAACCAAATTTCTCATTCTCTTAATTTCTAATGAAACTAATTCTCTTCCAGTATCTGTGGCTATATAAACTTTTTTGCCACTATCATCTTTATCAACTAATTCAATCCATCCTTTCTTATTAAGATTATTAATGGCTCCGTATAAGGTTCCTGGACCCAAAATAATCCGTCCATTAGTTATTTCTTCAACTTCTTGTGAAACTTTGTAACCATAATTCTCTTCCAGCATTGTTAGCAAGACTAAAAACATTGTTTCGGTTAAAGGAATGTGTTTCTGTAAATCATTTCCCATTGATAACACCTCCGTATTTGATTATCTAAATTATATCACTAAACATACTACGTGTCAAGTAGTATGTTAGACATAGTCGTAGTATGAAAATATCGTAATTATCAATTGTTTCTCGTCTATAATTGTATGATATCGGATATTTTGATTGAGTTAATTTTATATATTTTGAAACAAATTGGAAGTATTATCTAATTTTGCTCTTTTTATTTTAGTATTAAATGATAAGTGGTAGTTATTTTTTATAATATCACTAAATCCACCTCATTATAGGACGTTTTCAAATTTTTATTCCCGCCCCAGTCCCAGTACCGGATAATAAGAATCAACTAATTTAAGGTATTTAGATTAATTTAGTTATAAATATGGTATAATATTATAGAAATAATGTACAAAGTAGAAGATTAGATTGAGGTGGAGTATAGAATTGAAAATACTAATGATTGAAGACGACAGCACAATTGCCTTTGCTGTTAAAACTTACTTAAACAAACAGAATATTGAGACGGTTATTTATAACAAGCTTTCTCTGACAGAGAATCTTAATTTTAATGATTTTGATTTAATTCTTCTGGATGTCAATCTCCCAGATGGTTCAGGTTTTGATTTTTTAAAGTGGCTAAGGGGATTTTCTGACCTTCCTGTGATAATGATTACTGTAAAAGACGAAGACGAGTATGTAATAAAAGGTCTTTCTCAAGGAGCAGATGATTATATTACAAAACCTTTTTCTCTTCCTGTCCTAAAAGCAAGAATAGACAATGTTTTTAGCAGAAGAATAAAAAAGGTTGACGAACTGACTTTTGAAAATTTATCTTTAGATCTCATTTCAAAACAAGCTTCGATAGATGGAAAAGATTTAGACCTTAACTTAAAAGAGTTTGCTATATTGGAAATGCTTTTAGAAAACCAAAATATAAATCTACTAAGAGAACGAATTTTAGATTATGTTTGGGGTTATGATTTTTATGAAGTAAATGACAATACCCTAACTGTCACTATAAAAAGACTCAGATCTAAACTCGGAGATTATGGCAGTCATATAAAAACTCTTAGAGGGATAGGATATAGGTGGGACAATGAATAAAAACAAAAATATTTTACTTGTCTTAATTTTAAATTTGATAATGTCTTTATTTGTAGTTTATCTCAATCCAAGGTTTGATGTTCTAACTCTTATAGGGTTTTTACTTATAAATATAATTCTATTTATAGTTATTTCAAAAATTGAAAAGGAAAAAGAAAAGGTTCTTGAGGATAAGATTAATAATATATTTAAACTACTCCATTCGCTTGATATAAACTCTGATAATTACGAAATTATAGACGATGAATTTGGCAAACTTAGAGATGAGATTATTAAAATTATTATAGAAAATAAGAGAATAGCTGAAAATGCAGAGAAAAATAAAGAAACTTTGAGAGAATATACTGAAGACATTGCCCATCAAATAAAAACTCCGTTGACTGGATCACTATTATTGTTAGACTTATTAGAAGACGAAGATGATGACTTTTCCGAAGAATATATAGAAAGACTTAGAGATAATTTACTTAGACTCCACAACTTATCTGACATTTTATTAAAGCTTGCAGCCCTTGATTCTGGAACAATAGAAATGGCAAAAGACAGGATATCTGCTCGAGAATTAATTGAAGATATTATACAAAAGTTAAAAGATTATTTTTTAAAAGATAATGTTGAAATTCCACTTTATGGAGATGACTTTTATCTTATATGCGATAAGAAATGGACCTATGAAGCAGCATTTAATGTGATGAAAAATGGTCTAGAAGCAACAGAAGATAGGCATATAGAAATTCACTTAAAAGAAACGAACTTATATAAAAGTATATTTGTGGAAGATTTTTCTAAAGGTTTAGATAGAGAAATGTTAGAAAAAGTTTTTAAACGTTTTTATAAGCTGGATCCAAATTCAAAAGGTTATGGGATTGGGCTTCCTATGGCAAAATCTGTTATGGAAAGACAAAATGGAGAGCTTTTATATCATAAGGGGAAGAAATCAAATTCCTTTGAAATGAGATTTTATAATTGATTTAATTATGGCTGTGTAAATAAAGCACAGTCATTTTTTCTAGTCACTTTCCAGTCACTTAAGCCTAGTATTATATAGACAAGTTAAGGAGGACTAAATATGAATATTGTAAAAACAGTAGATTTAACAAAAACTTACAATAGTGGAGTAGAAGTACACGCTCTATCAAATGTGAATTTTGAACTAGAAAAAGGAGATCTTGTCGCCATTATTGGAGATAGCGGGTCAGGAAAGTCTACCTTGCTTCATCTATTAGCAGGAGTAGATACGCCAACAAGTGGTGATATATTTATTCAAGATAAAAATATTACCAAGTTTAACAAAGATGAAATGACAGTATTCCGCAGAAGGAATATAGGCGTTGTCTATCAATTTTTTAATTTGATTCCAAACATCAACGTTCGAAAAAATATTTTACTTCCTCTTTTGTTAGACAATAAAAAGGCAGATGACGAATATTTAAAGGAAATTTTATCGATACTAGGAATAGAAGGAAAGCTTGATAGGTATCCAAAACAATTATCCGGTGGAGAGCAACAAAGAGTCGCTATTGCTAGAAGTCTTATTACAAGACCTGCAATAATCTTAGCAGATGAGCCTACAGGAAATCTCGATAGAAAAAATTCTGAAGAAATCACAGGACTTTTCAGACTTGTAAATAAGAGATTAAATTCTACAATTATGATAATAACTCATGATGAAAAAGTAGCAAATTCTTGTGATAAGGTCTATAGAATGGTAGATGGTAGGTTAAATTTCTTAGGAGATGAAACTTATGAAAATTATTAATGACCTAGCTGATGGAGCTGTAAAAAATAATAAGAAAGACAGTTTTGCCATTAAAATTTCTATACTTTTGGCAGTGATTTTACTAGGAACTGTTATTTTTGTTTTCGACTCAATGAACACTGAACAGTATGAATATGTAAAGAAAGCTATTGGAGATTATCATGTAGATATAGCTGAAATTGACGAAAGTTTTTATGATAAATTAAAAAACGATACAGATATAGAAAAAGTTTCTTTCAATAAAATTATTAATACAGACTTAAATGCGGTTATATATGAAAATGGAGATTATGAAAGTCTTCTCGGCTATGAAATTAAAAATGGCAGAAAACCAGAAAATTCAAATGAACTTTTAGTACCAGAGAGATTTTTAATAAAAAATAAGGAGTACGATTTAGGTTCTGAGATTATTGAAAATAAAAAGACATATACCATAGTTGGTGTTTACGATGATTATGGATATTCTTTTGAAGATACTATGCTTATAGGTTTAGCAGATAGTAATAAAAAGGATTATTTATTCGATAACAATGTTGGAATAGAAGCATGGATTTGGTATAAAAGCATAAGGGATACCTACACAAAGACTCGAAAAATTTTATCTGAAATGAATATTGATGAGAAACAAGCCTTAGATATTGGAAGAGTATTTTACAACAAACATATTTTAGAACACAGTATGGTTTATCCTAAAGGAATTATTCCACCTAAAAGTGTTGTAAACTCAGCTTTAGAAAAATATGGGGCAGCCTTCTTTCTTTGCCTACTTTTTGCATTTATCATTTATGGGGCTTTTAATGTGTGGAATAATAGGGATTTAAAGGAAATTGCTCTATTAAAAAGCACTGGGATGACAGATAAGCAGGTCAAAAAAATGATTCGAAAGAAAGCTTTTAAACTTTCAACCTTACCAATAGCCTTGGGAACAATTCTATCTTTGGTATTTGCAAATCTGCTCTTATATTTGTTGTGGTTTAACAATTCTATCTCTTATAAAAAAATATCAAATATTTTAGGAGAAAGTCTAAAATCTCCAGGCTTTAATTTAGTAATACCAAGTATTGGGTCTATTTTAATAATTATTTTGTTATCCTTAATTATGGTTTATTTTTCAGCACTGCTTCCTGCAAAGAAAAGTGCAAAAATAAAAATAATAGAAGGCTTAAATGGGATTACAGAAAAAAACATTAAATTGGGTAAGTCAAAAATAAATGGACCTATAGAAAAGACTTTAGCAAAAGATTATTACAGGTCTTATCGTTCAACCTATCGAATTATTGTCATTTCTATGGCTCTATCAGCCTTTGTATTGACAACAGTTTTGGTTAGCCAGTCTTATAGAGCTTTAAATGAAAAATATAACTCTTATAAAAGTCCTTACAATTTTAATTCAAGTATTTACACTGATAAGAATTTAGATAAAAACTTATTAGCTGATTTAGAAAAAGTTGACGGAATAAAAGAGCTTCACCTATATCAAAGAAATGACACAAAATTTTATGTTGACGATAATAAAGACTTTATTTCTAAAGACTTAAAAAATTCTCTTGATGGTGGGAAAATAGCAAAAGATAGTCTATATGCAAGTTTATATGCTTTAACAGATGAAGATTTTGAAGAGCTTTTAAAAGAAAATAACATCTCTAATGCATCTTATTTATTGCTTAATAAGATAAGAAAAGATAACAAAACTCCGTATGCCTTTAGTGAGTATATAAAAATTTCTGATAAGGATACAGGAAAAGTAACTTTAAAATATAATGCACAGGGCAAACCAATAAATATAAAAATTGACGCAAGTATTGATGAAATGCCTTATGACTTAGAAGCTTATAATGACAATCAAATATCTATCTTTACAAGTGAAAGTTCTATGAAAAAATTTATTGATGAATATGGAATAGATGAAGGCAACCCAGTTTATTACTACTTTGTAAAAATCAAAGCCGATAATAATAAAGAAAAAGTATTTGAAGATGCGGAAAAAGTAATTTCGACCTATGTTCCAAAATCTGACCATGGAACTTCCACAGAAATTCTAAAAGCGGCTATGGATAAAGAAGTAATAAGGAATGAAAGACTTCTAAATCTAGCTATCCAAATCATTCTTATAACGATTGCTCTTTCCAATGCCTATAATAGTTTTAAGGGAAACCTTAGAGCGAGAGCCAATGATTTTAAACTCCTATCCACCACTGGCATGACAGAAAAACAAATGGAAAAGATGGTCTTCGGAGAGGGGAAAATATTGTTTAAAAATATTTTCTTAGCCTATATCTTTATGTTTATTATTGGAATTGCATTGAGAGCCTATAGAAGTAACTATGAATTAGTATTTGCGATAAAAGGTATGATAACAAATATGAATTATATCCCTCTAATAGTAGTATTTGTATTTATGATTGCAGGAGTTTTATTTGCAATAAAAAGTGGTTTTAAAACAATAAACGAAAACTCGGATAACTCTTTCAAGAGTATATAAGAAAAAGGCTGTGAGCATTAAACTCATAGCCTTTTTTATAGCACCAAATTTCCCTATAATAAAAAATTGTATTAGAATCCCGGACAAAACTGAACTATTACTATCATTGTCTTCTCCTGTTTTTATAACCTGGTTATGGTCAGTAGATGGATGACATTTGAATGAAGATACCAAAATATTTTCATCTGTTTTTTCTTTCTTAGTAATATAATCTATTGCTAAATTTAGTGTTGATTTTATAGGATGTATTTTAGTAATCGCCATTATTTTCACTCTCTTTTTTCTTAGGACTTTTTAATAACTCTGAATATAATTTACACAAACTCTTTGATAAATTATCCAAATCTTCCTGCATCTTTTTTATGTCGTTTTTATAAATAACTGCGTTTGTGTTTGCAACTTTTGCTATCTGATTTATATTATTTCCTACCTTAGAAATTTCCCATTGCAAGTCTCTAAATGGATCAAGATCAACTACATTAATTTCTTTTTCTAAAACACATTTTCGAATAAAATGACTCATAGTTTTGCAATTAGCTTTTCTCATTTTCTCTTCAAAAAGATCTCGCTCTTTTTCCGTTAATCTAATTTCTAATCGTTCATTTCTTACTCTGTTTTTCATATATTTCTCCTTTCGTTACATACTTAAATGGGGTCTTAGGGTTCTCACTAACAAGCTTGAAATTGATAAAAAAAGAAGCAGACCTTTTACGGTTTGCTTCATCAATTTCTTCGCAAGTGTACGGACACTTGCTGTGCTTGCTACTAACAAAACTACAATAAAGACTGCTTTCAGATTCGCTTACATTTTGCTGTAAAATCTGTCCCTAATGAGCAATATTATTATCAAGCTTTAAGCTTATATATTATTTTGTTTTATATATTTAGTCTGCCAACATTTCACTTGTTCTTTCATTTAATACTGATATAAAAGCAAGCACTTTTGCTAAAAATAATGGCAAGCCAATAGGACTTATTAGAAATGCAAATATTAATGCAAATATACCATATTTAGTTTCATGGTTAATGAATGCTGCTATTGCTCCGACAATAGAAAGTAGCATGAAAATATATAATATTCCACTACTAATACTTACTAAAAATGTCAAAAAATTTATAAATATACTAATTATTAATTTAACTGGAAAATATAAAATATATAAAAACTTTTTCATAACTTAAACTCCTTTACTTAAATTTATTTATATAATATTCATCTTTTTCTAAGTGTGACATTCTTATTTCTGCCATTGATTTACTTACCTCAAATATTGTTGATAGGGTTTTAGGATCTTCATATATAAA
This sequence comes from Fenollaria sp. C0166D3, assembly GCF_056590255.1. NCBI lineage: Bacteria > Bacillati > Bacillota > Clostridia > Eubacteriales > Fenollaria > Fenollaria sp. C0166D3. The sequence goes on along the minus strand of NZ_JBWPVU010000006.1, from coordinate 12,518 downwards.
TTTCTTAACTAAATGAACTGGCATTAAAATATTTTCTGCAAAAATATTTGCTTGTCTTTCAAAAATATTCTTAGTATTTTCATTAAATTTTATTAAATCATGTTTTAAAAGCTTGTGATGATTTAAAACTATATGTCCAACTTCATGTGCGAGAGTAAATCGATTTCTTTTTGTTTTATTCTCAAGCTTACTTATAAAAATATTATAATTTCCATCTTTATAAATTGTAAAGCCATCTTTTGAGACTTCTTTAAGTTTTTCGTCATCATATATAATCAAATTCCATCTTGTTTTTTGTATATATGTTTCTAGTGGAGCAACGTTTGAATTTTCATTACTTATATTAGGAACCATTGCTCTTCTATAAAAATTGTTAATTGTAGTATATAAATAATAATTGCTATTCCAATTCATACTAATTACTCCTAAATTGATTAATCATTGATATTATTATTTCTTGTTGCTCTCTGTTTAGAGTTTTAATATCTCTTGCTAGTAAGAGGATTTCTTCTTCATTTGCATTTCCTTTTTTATTTTCAAGAAGATCACTTCTTTTTATATATAAAAATTGACATATCTTATCTATTTTATCCATTCTCGGCATGCTGTTTCCTGTCATATAACTAGAAACAGTAGTTTTTGCAACACCAATATAGTTAGCCAGCTCAGTTTGAGTTTTTCCTCTTAAGTTTAAATAATATTTAAGGTTGTTTACAAAGTTTTCTTGTATGTTTGGCATTTTAATACCCCCTTATTACTTATATTATACACTTTAATTGTAAAAAATACAAGTATTTTTGCAATTATTTAGAACTTATTTCAAAAAAAAGCACTTGACAATCCAATTAAATTGTACTATAATGTTTTTATAGATGAAGAGGTGAAGGAAATGTGCTTAGAAAAAATTAGCTTAAAAAGTGCAAGAGTAAATGCAGGATATACCCAGAAGGAGGTTGCTAGCAAGCTAAGAGTTGCAGAAACTACGGTTCTTAATTGGGAAAATGGAAAATCAATGATTAACGCTAAAAATTTATTCAAATTAGCATATCTTTATAAGGTTAAAGTAGACAATATTTCTTTGCCTTATGTGTGCAATTAAAATGGACTTAAATATAAAATATAAATTCGTTATGTGAGATAGATAAATATATAGTAATAGTAAGGGAGAGTATAGAAATGGAAAGAGCTATAGTTAATAGCAAAAATATAAAAAGAAATAGAATAAAGATAAATTTTTATGCACCATTTTGGCAAATATTAAAAGTTATAGGTGTTACTATAGGAGTTTTAAGCGTAGTTGTATTATTTTACATGTTTTATATTTTAATGTGGGTTATGATGGGGTGTTAATATGTATAAAGTGAAATATTCCAATCTTAAAATTTGCATATCAATAACTTTATTATTTAATGATTATAAAGAAATTAATCGATATTTTGAAAAATACGATCTTGAAATAACTGATGGAGCAAAAAACATCAGGTATGAAGATTGTAAAATAAATGTTATAAAAATATAGATTTAGTTTACTAGCTTAAGTTTAATAATATAAACTACAACTTAATAGACCAAGACAAGACGTTCCTCATTTTTAGAGCGTGCAAACATATTCGCCATAACCTTTCTTTAATTTGGTGGTACAGAAGAAAGAAAGCTAGCGACAAAATAGAGTTAAAATATAAGCGTGGAAGCTTATTCGCGTAGACGGAAGTGAGGCATAATGATACTTCTTTGGTAAAGGCCGTTCATCCGAAACAGAACGGAGGTGAAATTCCTATGTTGCCATTTTCCATTGGCACTTGTTAAAGTCAAAAAACTTATTTATAGATATAGATATAGATATAGATATAATAATAGTAATAGTATAGGAGAATAAAATGAATGATAATAATATTAATATAGACAATAGTATAGATGTTAAAATAAAAGATAAAGCCTTTCTAACTATAAGAGAAGCTTCAGAATATTTCGGAATCGGTCAAACTAAGATTAGATCCTTAACTGATCAAAGTAATTGTGACTTTGTTCTATTTAATGGCAGTAAAAGACTGATAAAGAGAGCTAAAATGGAAAAATATTTAGAAGCCCAGTATTCAATTTAAGCTTTTCAAACGAGCTTGTTTGTGATATAATAATTCAAACGAGTTCTTTTTTGTTTAGTGATAGGAAAGGACGGGTTTTATTTTGAAAAGAAGAAAAGATAGTAAAGGAGTAGTTCTTAAGGAGGGTGAGTACGAAAGATCAAATGGTACTTATGAATATAAGTATCGGAATAGATTTGGCGAAAGAAAGTCAATATACGGCAAGACCTTAGTTGAACTTAGAGAAAAAGAAAATAATGTTTTAAGAAATTTGCTTGATGGTATTGATAGTTTTGATTCAAATGTAAGTATAAATGATATATTTGAAATATGGAAAAAAATTAAAAGAGGGTTGAAAGATAACACTTTTAAGAATTATATTTACATGTATCAACAATTTGTAGAACCAACTTTTGGCAAACTAAAATTAAGTAAGCTTAAAAGAACTGATGTTAGAAGCTTTTATAATAGACTAAAAGAAGATGGAAATTTAAAAGTATCTACAATTGATTGTGTTCATACAGTTTTGCATCAAGTTTTAGATGTAGCTGTAGATGATGAATATATTAGATTTAATCCATCTGACAACGCTTTAAAAGAGCTCAAGCTTGCTTATCAAAATGAGTCAGAGAAGAAGAGGGCAATGACTTTAGAACAACAAAAAGCGTTTCAAGACTTTTTGTATAAGTGTAATGATTACAAAAGATGGTATCCAATTTTTTATATAATGCTTTGGACTGGAATGCGTGTAGGTGAAATTACTGGTCTTCAGTGGGATGACTTAGATTTTAAGAATAACATTATCAACGTTAATAAAACTCTTGTTTATTATAGTAAGGGCAAGGGTTTAAGTCTAAGATATGCAATTAACACTACAAAGACTGAAGCTGGCACAAGGAAAATTCCTATGACGAGCGAAGTTAAGAAAGCATTCTTGATGGAAAAAGAATTACAAGAAGCATTTAATGTTAAGTGTTGCGACTCAATAGGTGGATATAATAATTTTGTCTTCCTTAACAGATTTGGAAATGTCCACAATAATGGAACTCTTAATAAAGCTTTAAGAAGAATAGTTAGAGACTGTAACTTAGATATAATTGACAAGTCTCATAGTTCATCTACCGAAGCAGTATTGTTGCCACATCTTAGTAACCATATTTTAAGACATACATTTTCTACTAGACTTAATGAAAACAATGTGAACGTTAAGGTTATACAAGCTATTTTAGGTCATGCAGATGTTTCAACAACTATGGATATATATGTAGACACTACAGAAGATTTTAAGAACGACTCAATGAGAGAATTTGAAAAGTCTATGGAATTTATGTTTTAATTTATTACGACTAACTTACGACTGATTTACGACTGATTTTAGTATAAGCATAATAAGAAATATAGACTTACAACATAATTTTCTAAGTAAAAGTTAGTAATATGCACACTTAGTGATTTATGCAAATTTATGTATAATTTGAGAAGATTTTCCCTACAATGAAGCCAATTGGCGCTGACCCTAATGCAGAAGCGGCACCAAAGGCAAGCGTTAAAGCAGATGAAAAGATTGACTTCTCAAAAGTTGAGATAGAACCATTATTCAAAGACATGGTAGACTTTGAAACATTCTCAAAATCAGATTTTAGAGCAGTAAAGGTAAAAGATTGCGTGGCAGTACCTAAGTCAAAGAAATTACTTCAATTTACACTTGATGATGGTACAGGCGAGGACAGAACTATATTAAGCGGTATACATGCATACTACGAGCCAGAAGAGCTAATCGGCAAGACACTTATCGCTATAGTTAACCTTCCACCAAGAGCCATGATGGGCATAGACTCATGCGGCATGCTTTTATCAGCGGTACACGAAGAAGAAGGCGAAGAGAAACTTCACTTACTTATGGTTGATAATCATATTCCAGCAGGAGCAAAGCTATATTAGATATATAAAAATTTAATAGAAGAAAAATATTATTAATAACTGGACTTAGTTTATACTAAATCCAGTTATTTGCGTATATAGGGCTTATTTGCACATTCAGAGTGTTAGCACGCTAAATTCGAACTTCGAAATATTTTTATAAAATCTGTTTAAAAGATATTAAGAGGGGTATATAGGACCGAAGGCTTAATATAGATACTAGATAATATTGACATAAAATTAAACGAATTGTTTTTTAACAAGACTGGCCATGTGGCCGTAAGAATAAGGGGGAAATATGAATAGAAAATTAGATTCAAAAAAAGACATGAATGAATACAAGATAGTCATTCCTATGTCTGACGAAACTATTAAAAAGATTAAGTCAAATGCAGCGAAGGCCGTATTAGGTGCTTCAATTGCAGGAGTTATGATTGCTGGTGGACAAAGTGTTAAAGCTAGCTCGGTTCAAGAGCCGACAGCTATAAGACAAACAGTTGATGCACAAAGCGAAAGTGACAAGAAAGAACTTTCTTTGATGATAGATGAAATTCTTACATCTAAAGAAAAGAAAACGAATGATACTGAATTAGGAACGCAAAATCTTAGAGCAAAACCTAATACAGAAGAAGCAAGTGTTGAAAACATAAGCCTTACTACGAATACTAGTGCAGATAAAGTTTTAGATAATAACAATAAAGTAGATGCTGATACAAATAAAGTTTTAGATGAAATCAATGAAGTAGATGCTGATACAGAAAATAAAGATGAGAGTACACTCGATGATTTAATTAACTTTGATGGCATTAAAGCGCTTTATAATAAGGATGAAAAAACTCAAGAAGATAGTAATCTAGGTCTTTCTGATGAAAAACCTGCAGAAGCTCAAAAAGCAGGGGAAACTGCTACAACTGAGCCTAACTATACTGATGATGAAAAAAAGATCCAAGACTATAGCGGCAGCGAACGTTATAAGGAAACCGACCTACAACCGGGAGATACAAACCAAGAAAGTTATATAACTGACCAAGGAGAAGCAAAAGATGGTTTAGAATTCAATATTAAGAACCCATCTGCAACATCACCAAGTAAGACTGAATATGGTTGGCAAATTATCATAGACAAGGAGACTGGTCAAAGAACCTATACTAAGGTTTATGTTACAGATTCTGGTAATTTACCTGTAAATCCAGGCGAAAAACCAATGATGGGAGATGGAGAGAAAATAAGTGCTGAATCTCCCGATGTAACTTATAAGCCAGATGAAAATACAGAAATTACGGCTTCCAGGTCACAAAGAAATATGAACTATGAGGCCAGTGAAGAAACCTTAAAGCATATAAATAACAAGGATAACTCCTCCACATCTTTCGGTATGAAAGACGACTATACTAAAGAGAATCCAGGACTTAAGTTTTTTGGAGATAACTTCTCCTTAGGTTACAAGGTAAATCCATGGCCAAATGAAAATGATAAGCTAGAGTTAATGAAATTAAATGGTCAGTACACTGACAAGGTCTTTGTCAAAGGCCAAGATATAGATACCGGTATTAAGGTAGACAATATCGATGAAAATGCTAGAGAAAGACTAGTTGGCCAAGTATACAATCCTATTAATGGTGATATCGTACCAGGAGCAAGTGCCTATATTGATGACAAAGGCATTATCCATATTCAAATGCCAGAAGGGGCTCTTATAAAGGAAGATGGTAAATATGTAGTAAACAAAAAATCAATCTTTAGCAATGGAGACTACAAGGCCCTACAAAATCTTGATGTCAAATTTTTCGCTCGTCCTAGAACAGCTGAAGAATTTAGAAAAATAGCAGAGACACCAGATGATTTTGGTGAAACAGGAACTTATGTAGAAACAGGTGCAAAATCTGCTATAATCAAGCATAAAGATCAAGATATTACAATCGACAAGCAGGGCATCGACCGTTACGACCACTACAACCTAATTGGTGACTTCAAGTTAAACCTAGATGACACAAGATACTATGACCAAGCCTTTAAAGATCATGAGGGTAATAAAATTGATGAACACTCTTCTACAAGAGTATTTCCCGGTCAAGACTTTAGTGTCGAGATACAAGATCCGAAAATCGGTGCAAAAATGGACGAAGCTTATCGTCGTGGAGAAGCCTCAGGTAAACTAAAAGAAGAATTCCTTGATATAGCCAACAAACAAATTGCTAAAGATATGGGAGTTGATTATGAGGAATTTATGACAAGAAAAGATTACGCAGACAAACGCTGGATGGTTGATGGTAAGTCTGACAATATTTCCAAGTTTACAATAAGAGCTCCAAAACAAGCTAAGGCCGGTGATTTCTTAGCTCTACCTGTTGAATACACTTATACAAATGGTTCTATAGATACTCATTGGTTCCACTTTGTTGTTCAAGAAAGTAACAACAATAGACCAGAGTATTTAGCAGAAGTAGGACCTCAAGGAAATGTCTTAGTCAACAATCCTATTATTCCAGATAAAGAACAAGACTTAAAGAAAAACCAACCTAAGTCCTACGAACTTATTGGTGATACCTTTAAGGATAACAAGGGCAATGTTTGGAATGTATCTATTGACCAAAAAACAGGTGCAGTAACAGCAACCCTTCCTACAAATCTTCCAGAAGGTAAGGAAATAAATGGAGGAGAAAAACTAACTGTTCCTGTTAGGGTAAAATATACTGACCAAACGACAAAGGAAGAAAAAACTGAAGAAATCAATGCACAGTTTATTGCCACAAAGCAACACAAGACTTTAACCAATGAAACGACAACTTCTGAAATTCCCTTTGAAACTAAAGTCGAATACGATCCAAATCTTCCTGAAGGATATTTCCAAGAATTCCAAGCAGGTCAAAATGGAGAATTAACTACAACATTCATACAAGATACCTTAAATGGGAAAAAGGGTCTTTTCCAAACTGATGGTACTTTTATTGAAGGAGATAGAAAAATAGAAGCTACAGTTACTAAGGAAGCGATACCAAGAATTATAAAAATTGGTACAAAACCAGCTTCAACTAAAGTAGAAATCCCATTTGATACAGAATATGAAGTTGACAACAACCTAGAAGCAGGGAAAACTGAACTTATAAATGATGGTGAGCAGGGCGAAGTGACCATCACCACGACAAGAAATGAAGATGGAACAATTACTGTAAATCAAAATGTTACTAAAGAGGCTAAGAATAAGAAGATCAAAATCGGTACCAAGACTCAAGGGGAAATTGTCGATACAGACAAGATTCCATTTAAGTATAAGGTAGAATTTGATCCTGACTTCTACACGAATTATCCAGATGCAACAGAAAACTACAAGATTGTAACTGCTGGTAAAGAAGGAGAAAATACAAAGACTTGGACCATTGTCAATTCAGAAAAAGTTGGCGATCCGGAAGTTAAAATAACTAAACCGATTGATGCTGTAATTAAAGTTGGTCAAAAAGACTACAATGGTACCGTTACAAATACAGTTACAAAAGAAATTCCATATACTGTAAAAGTAGTTAAAAACTCGGAACTTGTAGCTGGAGAATCTAAAGTTAAGCAAAAAGGTGTGGCTGGTTCAAGAACTTATGAGTACACTGGTGAGATTGTAAATGGAGAGTTAAAAGAAGGTACACAATTTATAGAAAAAGAAGTAACTGACAAGTATGTGGCTCCTCAGGAAGAAATTATCGAAATCGGAACAAAACCAGCAAACAATGAAAAGACCTATGAACGTGAAGTTGGTGTTGAAGTAGAATATGTTTACGATAATACAAAAGAAAAAGGCTATCGTAATATTGAAGAACTGGTACCAGGCAAGGTTATAACAAAAGTTGTTAATGAATATAATCCTGAAACAGGAGAAATTGAAACTACTGAAAAGATTGAAGTAATTCCAGGAAAGAGAAAGGTAACCTTTGGGACGAAAGACTTTACCGGCGAATATGAAGAAGTAGATAAGGACACCATTCCTTATAAAACAGAAATAGTTTTTGATAATACTCTTAAAGCTGGAGAAAAAGTAATTGATCAACCTGGAGAAAATGGAGAAACAACTATAAAAACCAAGAAATATATAGAAAATGGTAAAGTTGTAAGAAGCGAAGATCCGGTTACTGAAGAAACTAAAAAAGTTCAAAATCAAATTATAAGAGTAGGTACTATGACTGATGGCAAACACTCTTATACTGAAAAGCTTCCGTATAAGTATGAAATAGACTATGATGCAAACTTAAAGGCTGGAGAATATGTAGTTGATGTTGAAGGTAAAGAAGGCTCAAGAACTACTGAATGGACTATAAAGAATTCTAAAGTAGTTGAAGGTTCTGCAAGTGTAACTAAAGAGGAAGCGGCAACCAATGCGAAAATAAGAGTTGGAAATAAAAATTTTGTAGGCAATATTAGCCACGAAGTGACAGAAGAAATCCCTTACGATGTTGTTATCGAAGAAGATCCAAATATGATAGCCGGCACAAGCAAAGTAGTCACAGAAGGTAAGGCCGGATCTAAGACAACCAAATACACTCAAGGAATTAAAAATGGAGAGGCTGATGGCAAGCTTCAATCTGAAGTAACTGCAACAGAAAATCCTATCCAACAAGTAATTAAAGTTGGTACAAAACCGGCTGAAAACAATAAGGACTACTCAAAAGATGTAAATGTAAAAGTTGAATATATCTATGATGAAAATCTCGACAGGGGTGTAGTTAAACTTGGCGAACTTACCAAGGGCAAGGTTGAAATAAAGGTTGTCAATAAATACGATCCAAAGACAGGGGAAGTAACAACTACTGAAGTAGAAGAAATTAAAGAAGCTACTCAAAAGATTATTGTAGGTACAAAAGACTTTACTGGAACTTACAAGTATGAAAAGACTTGTCCACTACCATTTGAAGTAGAAATTAAAGAAGATTCAAATCTTGCTAAAGGCGAAAAAGTAGTTGATCAAGTAGGCCAAGTTGGATCTAAGACAACTTATTATGAACAAAATATTAAAAATGGTCAGCCAGATGGAGAAGCTAGGGAACTTGCTGAAAAAACTACGACTCAAGACCCGAAGAACCACATTGTTCGTATAGGTACAAAAGTTGCAGAAAGCTCAACAGTAAAAACTGTAGATAGAGAAATACCTTTTGAAACTAAATATATCTATGACGATACTATGGATGCAGGAAGTGAGAAAGTAGAAAGCGAAGGTAAAGTCGGTAAGGAAAAAGTAACTATTACTACAAAAATTACTGACGGTACAGGTAAAGTTTCTGAAGAAACTAAGACTATTACTGAAAAAGAGGATAGAAAAGTTAGAATTGGTACAAAACCAGTTGTTAAAGAAGAGTCCATTCCACAATATACAGAATACAAACACAATCCTGAATTAGAAGCTGGAACAACTAATAAAATTAAAGATGGTACTCCAGGTAAAGTCACAATTACAACTACTTTCAACAAAGAAACGGGCAAACTTGAAACTAAGGTTACAAGAACTGAACCAACTAAGGCTGAATATGAATATGGTTCTCTAACAGAAGGTAGTTTCACAGTTGAATCTGAAATACCATATAAGGTCCAAGTCATTGAAGACAATACTTTAGATGCAGGAACTTATAAAGTTGAAAGAGAAGGTGTAGCTGGTAAGAAGGAAACTACAGTCAAGGTTAAAAACAGCGAGGAAGTATCAAGAAAAGACAACACAATTACTGAAGCTGTAGACAAGATCGTAAGAGTAGGTACAAAGCCAACTGCAAATATGTGTCCAGCTCCAAAAGATCCAGAAAGACCGCTTTACCCACCTCACTATAATAACCCTGGTGGAGACAATCCAGAAGGGGACAATCCTATTACACCAAATCCAATCAAACCTGGCGAAGAAGATTCAAGCAAGCCTAATACACCAGATACTCCTAGTGAAGGCGGTACTACAAACACTGGCGAAACACCTAGTGAAGAGACTAAGGATCCAGAAGCTAAACCAGAAACAAGCGTAGAAAAAGAAGAAAAAAATCAAGAAATTAGTGAAGAAAACAATAATTCAGTAGAAAATAATGATGAAGAAGGCCGTAACGCTAGCGATAAGCACAAAAACTTGTCAAAGACAGATAAGGATAATAAGACAAAACAATTACCAAAGACAGGCGACGGCATGAACAGATCATTCTATGGCTACACTATGGGCCTTATTGGTTCAGCGCTATTGGCACTTGGAGCTAAAAAGAAAAAGAACGATACTGTAGATGAAAAATAGAAAAATATTAATAATAATCGGTGTATTATTAATAATATCCTCAGCCATATGGCTTGGTGCTATAAAGATAAGAGAGAATCGCATGAGACAAGAGGCTCTTGAACTAGAAAGAGAATTTCAAAATAAAGCTCTTGATAAGAAAATAGAAGAGCCACTAGATAGTTCAGAAGAGCTAGAAGAAATCAGCACGGATGAAAGCATTGAAAGAGATGAGATAACTACAGGCAATGCCATAGGCGTAATTAGGATTGATAAAATCGCAGTCCTAGCACAAATCTTTGACAATGACAGACAAGATACGCTACTAAAAGGCGTTGGAGTGATTGAAACAACAGACATGCCATCATCTGAACTAGGCACTTGCTCAGCCATTGCCGGACACAGAGGAGGCGTTAACGAAGACCTATCCTTCCTTCATATAGACCAATTAGAGAACGGCGATGAAGTCAAGGTAACGACTAAGGATGAGGTCCTTGTCTATAAAGTTACTGGCTCAGAAGTTATCGAGCCAGACGATTGGAGTAAATTTACAAGAGATGAGGACAAATCAAGGCTTATACTCATGGCTTGCCACCCATATCCAAAGAATGACAAGAGGATATTAATATATACAGAATTAGAAAAATCAGAGAAATAAGAAAAGTGACTATATCATTTTAGGTATAGTCACTTTTTTATGTCTATCTTTTGTATCTCATCATGTAATCGTACAGAATTATTGACGTCGCAATCGAAACATTTAAGCTATCGCAGTCACCATGCATAGGTATCTTAATCATCTCATATTGCTTTTCGTACCAAGGAAGCGATATGCCATATTTTTCGCTGCCAATCACAAAGCAGGCCTTGTCCTTATATTCAGTATCCATGTAAATGGCATTGGCATCAGTATCTGTTAAGTATATGGTGTAACCATTGTCATGAAGATATTTATAAAGCTCATCAAAATTTGTATCGATAATATTCATATTAAGGAAGCTGCCAAGGGACGAGCGAACAAGCTTCGGGTGATTGATGCGGACCTTCCTATTAATAAAGATAACGTCGTAAATGGCAAGCGCATCAAGTGTTCTAAGTATAGTGCCGATATTACCATGAATCTCAAGACCATCAAGTATAACAAGAGGCTTAGCTGGGTCAATGTCATAGTAGCTGCCTTCATTCATATAGAAGACGGTGATGACGCCTTGAGGGTTCTTCTCCTCGCTTAAGTAGTCGAAAGTCTTCTTCGAAACGAAGTAGAGTTTGGCGCCACGCGTGTATGACGCATCGATAAGGTTTTGCGCCTCAGCTGTTTTTATGTAATCAGGGCAGAGCACCAAGTAATTAAGCTTTTTATTGTACTTCAAAATTAAATTCAGTCCCCAAACACCTTCAAGAGCAATCTCATTTAATGGGTTAGGTCGTGAATTGTTATTTAGCTTGATGAGACTTTGAATATCAGGATGCTTTTTGGACGCCTCAGTATATTTATTAGAAAAGACTTCCTTTATATAAGGGATCCTTTCCTCGTCACTCATAGAGTTTAAATCAATAAATTTCATATAATCACCAAGAAAATTATAGCATATGGAGAGAGAAAATGCAATTGCAGTGTATAGATGAGCAAAATTTATAAGAATGGTGAAGAGGAATGATAAGCGACGGGAGGATGATAAATGACGGGTAGATAATGAGTGAGGAGCGGGTGACAAGTAAAGTAATGAAAGTATGATAATAAAATAATTTAAAAGTTTTTTGCAAAATAGTTTGATGGATAGGACGAAGTGGACTGAAACGAGCGACGATATCGTACAAGTGAGTACGTTGAGAAAGCTCGTTGAGGGATCCGTAAGATCAATCAAAGCTGTCTTCGTTTTACTCGACACCTTTGTGATCTCTGGAATAAATCATACATAGCCAATCGAACTTCGTTTCACTCGTTCTCTTGGTGTATGAAATTAACAAGCTCAAAGGCGCAAGCTGGATGCAAAAAAATAGTGTAAATATATTTGCTTGACAACTACATAGAGTGGAGTGTAAAGCGAAAGTAAAAATATTTTAAAAAAACTTTAAAAAAAGTGGAAAAACTTTAAAAAAACCCTTGACAAGCAAAGAAATAAATGGTAGAATGGATAAGTCATCTGGAAAAACCATATGACAAGCAAAACTGAATAAAAGTGAAAAGAACGATTTAAACCAATCAATTTTATTGATTAAAAATAATTTCGAATTTAAGAGCCAAGGATAACTTGGGATTAAATAAACCATTTAATCGAGAGTTTGATCCTGGCTCA
>NZ_JBWPVU010000019.1:0-1138 GCF_056590255.1 Fenollaria sp. C0166D3 | reverse complement strand
TTCGCAGCTTTCTACGTCCTTCTTCGCCTCTTGGTGCCAAGGCATCCGCCCTGCGCTCTTAGTAACTTGACCTATTTAAATTAAAATCCTTTAACGCTTATTGTTAATTTACTGTATTTTTCTTATAAATGTCGTTTCGTTTTCATTTGATTATGGTTATTAAGTTTTATTTGGTTTTGGCTTTTCTTTTGAAATGCCATGGTGGAGATGAGGAGATTCGAACTCCTGACCCCCTGCTTGCAAGGCAGGTGCTCTCCCAACTGAGCTACACCCCCATAAAGATTGTTATTAAATAAGATTATGCCGCCTCATAAATCAGTCTATACTATCATATAATATAAACTATTTTCTAACGCTCAATATTCCTCCAGGGTCATTGGTTCCAAAGCACTTCCAATAATTTTCTCTCCAGTCTGTTGTAAATTCAAAACCACAGACATCACATTTTTTAGTAGATTGACATATACGTTCATATTCAACATCATATCCATACGCATGATCGTCACATTTTCTTTGTTGACCTGTAGTATGCCAAGGCAGACATCTATTTCCTGTATTTACTAGTTTACCTTCATGACAATAAGTGCAACCTACGGCTCTCAAATATACATCTAAATCTACTTTTTTTCCCTATTAGAAATAAGTTTTTGCACTTTCTCTAACTGTTCTACAGTTATTCCATTTTTCTTTGCAATCTCTTCAACAGATAAGTTATTATACTCTTTAATCTTTTCTAGATTTTCAGCATAAACTTCTTCTTTAGTTTTTATTTTTTTGTCACTTTTTGCTTTTAGTGTAAAGAAGGAAGCATTAATTATTAAAGCTAATGATAAGAAAAGAATTGTTATTTTTCTCATTGACTTTTTCATAATTATCACCTTTCTTAATTGAGGCGGCATATAATCTTCAATAAAGCAAATTAAGTTCTAAGCAAGACCCAAAGTGAAAAGAACTAATGTTCTCCTTAGAAAGGAGGTGATCCAGCCGCACCTTCCGATACGGCTACCTTGTTACGACTTCACCCCAGTCATTGACCCTACCTTCGACTGCTGCCTCCAAATGGTTAGCTCACAGGCTTCGGGTATTGCCTACTCCCATGGTGTGACGGGCGGTGTGTACAAGACCCGGGAACGCATTC
>NZ_JBWPVU010000005.1:0-149134 GCF_056590255.1 Fenollaria sp. C0166D3 | reverse complement strand
CAGTTGGATTCCAATTTGTAAATTCTTTTGTTGCGTCTTTGTAAGCTGCTGTTGCTGGGATTTTTGCTGTTACGGCAACGTCATTCCATGCTACATCGTCCCTAACATCAAATTCAAGTTTTGCGCCTTGTGCAAGGCCTGTGATAGTACCTTCACTTGTTGGATCGAATGTTACTCTTACGTATCCAGTTGGTGTTGTATCTGATGGGCCTTGTGGAACTATTACTTTTGGTTGGCTTGTTAATGTGATTGTACCACCATCTGCAATCGTATAAGTTTTTACAACTTTATATTCAACCGCTTCTTTTCCTGCGCCTAATGTCAACTTATTTTCTGCTGTTTCATTGTCAACAGTAAGTGCTGGACTAGTTCCAGGGTAGTTTAATTCTATTAAGTCTTCACTTCCTTTTTTGCTGTCAAAAAGATCAGCTTCTTTTAGGTTGAAGCTAGTGTTACCTTGTGAAATTGTAAATGGTATATCAAGTCCATCTGCCTCACCATCTAGACCTGCAACATGAAGTTTTGCCTTTACATCTCCTGCTGCTGTTGCTGGTTTGCCATAAGGGTCTTTTACTTCTAAATTGATAACTGGATTAGTAATTTCACTCACTTGAACGTCAAATGACCAGTCACCACTTCCTACTGTAGTATCTGCTGTGGCTTCTCCTGTTCTAATAACTCTAATTGCAGTGTTATTGTCAAGGGCTGGAATTTCTGCATGAAGTTTTCCTGTTCCGCCATTTGCCGGAACTTTTAGTATTACTTCTTGACTTGGATTGCTTTGTGTTAATGTTACTTCTTGCTTTTCTGTTTCTAGTCCACTTTGGTTTGTAAAATAAACTGTTACTTTAAGTCCATCAGGTAGTAGACTCCAAGTAAAAGTATCAGAGTCTTCACCTAGACCAACAGTTTTTAAGTCTATTTTTACTTTTTGGTCAATAATTGCAGCTTCTCCTGCCCTAAATAAACTGAAACCGCTTGATTGTTGTTTGTATCGTCTTGGATTTTTAGCCGTTAAGACATCAAATACTAGTTTATCTCCTTCTTTGTGTCCGTTGACAACATTTTGTTTTGGCTCAACAAAATTGCTTGTATTAGCAAATGTTTGGGCTGGAACAAATGTTATAAACATCAAAACAGCCATAATTAGAGATAAAATTCTCTTTTTACTGTTCATAATTGCTCCTTTCTACTCTGTAGTTTGGAGGGGCGAAGTGCCCCTCGTCTATCTTAATTTATTTAACTATTTCTGTAAATGGATTTGTAATCTTATAACCTGGTCCTTTTTCTCCAATAGTACCTACTATATCAATTACATCTCCCTTTTGTAACTTATAAGCATTGCCATCACCATCAAGAATTCTCATTCTTTGACGTTTGCCAGCTTCAGTAATTAGCAATTCTACTGTTGCCTTTGGTGTAGGTTTATTTGGTCCAATGAAGTCAAAGTACTTATCTCTTTCGTAGCTATCAAGTAATGTTCCTGATTCATAAACATTTACTACTACTTTTGTATTTGCTTCTTTAGCTGTTACAATTACGAAGTTTCTGCCTGCTCTTATAGGTGCAACTATGATTTGTGTTTGTCCTATAGGTGTGTATTGAACTTTTTTCGATTCTTTATTTCCGAATTCATCAGCAGCAGTTATCTTCATATCTGTAATATTGTCTTTTAGTTTAAGTCTTTCTATCCTATATGTTAATTCCTCTTTAGTGTTATATTCTTCAGACTTTTCTTTGCCATCTTCTATATAAGTTAATGTTATAGGTCCGTCTGCAGCTTCACTCAATGTTACATCGATATCTCTCCATCTTCTCCAGCGTTCATCTCTTCCAACCGGTGTAATTGTTGGAGGTGTAAAGTCTAATTCTAATAAATCTGAATTTGTCGGAGTCTTGTTAGGTTCCTCTGCCCTTATGATTACTTTCTTGCCTTCAAGTTCTGATTTTGGAACTGTAATTGTTTGACGAGTTCCTGGTATTGTATCAGCTCCATCAACAGGTATTTTATATTTGTGAGATGTAGGACTTTCATTTCCGCCTGCATCCACTGTAACTACAGTGTAGACTGTTCCCGCTACTGGCTTGTCTGTTATATGGTCAGGAACTATGAAGGATATTGGTACTTTGCCACTCTCATCATATTTTTCTTGTTTTAATTCTTCAGGCTTGTTAGATGCTTTTCTATCAATAACCTTCATAGAAACTTCTTCCGATGGAACCTTTGATCCTGCAATTTCTGTTTCTGCCTTTGCTTTAACTACTTGGCCTTTTGTAAGTGGAGTAGCTGGTGTGATTATAAGCTTTCCGCCTGTAACTTCAAGTGTTGCTGTTGTATTGCCTTCAGCTGTTGTTTCATAGCCTGTTCCTGCTGCGTTCTTATTAAAGATAGCTGTTGTACCATCTGGAAGTGTTACTGTAATTTTATCTACCATCTTTGCTGGTGGATTAACTGTTATAGTAGTATCTCCAGTGTATCCTTGTTTGATAGTTGGATATGGAACTACAACTTCTTTATTTGTTACATTAATTATATAACCTGTTGTATCGAAGTAACCTACAGTCGGTGCTGGTCCGCTTCCGTGTGGATTTTCTCCATTAGGATTTATAGCAGTCTTGTGAAGACGTGTAGTTGCTCCAGTGAATGTATCTACATTAGCACCATTCTTAAAGCTTATAACTTGGTCCTTGTGTCCATATACATGATGATCTGGGTCTGGTTCAGTGATTTTGATTCCGTAGTCTGGCCAATTTGTAGAACCAGCATTAAAAGCTGCTTCTTGTTTAGCATTTGTAAGTTCTACGATTAGGTATGACATACGGCGGCCCTTTGTATCGTAGCCTTTTAGTTTTGTTTCTGTACCTTCGCCCCAAGTTAGGTCTGTACCTGTAAAGTTCTTGATTGTTCCTGCAATTGGGTGGTAAGTTGCTTCATTTACAACGACTTCTTGTCCAAAAGTTCCTACTGCTGGACGACCGATAAGGGCAAATTTAAGTGTACTTACATTTTCTGCCTTAGGTGTTAAGGCTTTGCCATCTTTGTCTAGCCAAGCTTTTGTAGCCTTAACTGTAAAGTCTTCTTTCCATACTGCATATAGGTCAAGTCCCTTAGTTGCATCAAATTTATAATCATAGTTAACTTTTCCTGAGCTAGTTTCTTGTGAACCATTAGCAGCTAGCTTAAATGTATCGCCGTCTCTTAGATATAGGTCTGCTTTAAGTGTACCTGCATCTGTAACGTTTATGTCTGGCTCATTTGCATTAGGCTCTCTTGAGAAACCTACTAATGAATATCCGTCGCGTTTAAATTCATCTTTGTCATAAACAGATTTTAATGTTGCGTCAATTGTTGTTGGGTCTGCATTTGCTTTTAACTTATCCAAAACAGCCTTTTCAAGAACTTGTGTTTCAACGTCTTCTTGCATATCTTCAGCTGATGTGTCTTTATCAAAGTTAGAGTGAAGTCTGATTGCTGGTTCTCCCCAAACAGCATAAACTGTTATATTTTCTTCCATAGGTGATTTAGAGTTATAAACATAAGCTTCTGTCTTTGCATTTGTCCAGTTTTCTAGTTTAGTAACAATCTTTTTATCTTCTACTAATTTGTAGTATTTTTGTGCAGCTGTTTCGTTGGCATCGTCTTTAAGTTCTTTTGTTGTCCAACCTATAATAACTTTACCATTGAAAAGCTTGAGGCTATCGTTGAGTGTAATTTTTGGCCATTGTCTATTAGCAAGTTCTTTCTTTTGATTTGCATCACTTGTACCATAAGTCTTTCCATCGTGATTAATGTAGTTAATCATCTTTTCACCATCAACTTCAATAACTCGATTTGCATCAACTTTGATGTTATCAAGTGTGCCATCAACTACATTGCCTTTGTCGTCAAGTTCTCCAAAACCATTTGCCACATAAGCTGTGTTCTTTGAATATTGTTTTGTAGTTTCGTCGTAAGTGTATAGATATTGAGTGTTAAGAGGTGCAATTCTTTCCATATATAGAGCTTGCTCTGTATCTAGCATGAATCTAACTTTAGCTTGCACTTGTTCTGTAACTTTATCACTTGCTACAGACGCTTTAAGTTCGTCTCTGTTTGTTACGTCTATAGGCATATCTTTCTTAAGAGTTGGCATTTTAAATGCTCTAGCTGTTTTTTCTTCAACTCCATTCTTAGTATATATACCAGATTTGTTATCTGTAGTGAATGTATAACCCTTTAGTGTCGTTCCATTTACTACTACATCTTTTAAAGGATTGTCATCAATTGTAAATTCAAAATCAGTATTGTCAGGATAATACAATCTCATCTTTGCTAATTTATATCTTGTTCTACCTGTGATTTTCTTTGAGTCTGTAAAGATTTCATCTACGTCTGGTGGTAGGTTAGTTTGTGATGCAGAGCCGCCTGAATAAGTGGTGATATAGTTTAGTCTTCTAGGAGTTGTTTTTTCAGCTCCGTCTGCACCAGGCACTAAGTCAATTGTCTTATCTCCGTCAGTGCCAGGCAAAGTTAAGATAACTTTTGTAGGAATTGTATCATACTTCATAGTCCTAAAAGTTATTTCTTCTCCTGCTTTAATTGTCATGCCAGGAATTAAGTTATACTCGTATTGTGAACCCACGTTTTTACCTCTCGAGGTTCCTGTGTGCTTAAAATTGGATCTTAGTTCAATTTTATAAGGACCGTCTCCGAAAGTCAGTGAGTACTGCTTTAATCCAGTATTTGGTGTAGACGTTTTTCCATCGACATAGGTTAAACCGATTGTGCTATTCGGTACAAGAACGATATCTTTACCTGTGTTATTAGTCGCTGTATACTCAATAAATTTCTTAGTACTATCTAAAATAAAAGTTGAATAAAAGTCAAAGGATGCAATATCATCAGCAGTAAATCCCTTTGCAGCAACCCTGTCTTTGTCGATGTAGTATCTTGTAATGGTAGGCAAGCCTGAGTTAAGCTCTGTTGTTGCACCGTTTAAATAGGATTCTCCTGGTTTCGCCGTGGTTAATACGGTGTTAAGGCCTGCAAATTTCTTTTTAATCGTGCTCTTATAATTTGAAGCGACTTGTATGCCTTGAAAACCGGGATTTAAATCACTGTTATCAGACGTGTTTAAATCATTCATAGTGATTTTTATAGGTTTAGCAGTTTTCCACATATCACCTTGTTGGCTTGCCGGAAAAACTTCTGCTACCGTACCCGATTCATCTTGTTTTTTTAAAACGCCTGCAAATTCTTCATTAAATACTTGTCTAAAGGCAAAGTTTTCACCACCAATATTGTCACCGGAATTCATCTTTGATTGTTTGTGGAAGACATCCAGATAGCCGCCCGCTTCGTTATATTTTGCGTAAGAATTGGCAGCGTAAAATTGGTAGTCCCTATTGTAGTCTTCCACAGTATTCACGTCCGCATTATTATTTGCCGACGGTATATAAGTCATAAAAGTGTAGGAGTTATAAGGCGTAATAATCTTATTTTTATCCACTGCCGAATCATCGTTTTTCGCAGGATCATCCTTAGCTTTTCCCGTTCCTGCTACGCAGAATATCCTTTTATGGTCCTTGTCTGTTAATCGCATTTGAATATGCGGTTGCCCTTTAATGTCGGCAACTGTTTTGCCCTCTTTTAAAACAAGGTCGATGGGAATTTCAGAACGACAATTTCCTCCAACTAAATTCTTATTGTTTTTCAAGCTTTGTTCTTTAACATTTACTGCCCCCGAAATTGAGCTCACCACTTTCGTAAACTGTGCAACTTCTTTGTAGGTTGCTGAATCGTGCCAGTCTCCATTTTCTACGCCCTTATACATCCCTGTTCCCGAATCATCGAAATCAATCAGGTCATATAAATCATTGTCAAATTTAAATAGGGCGTTATGCCATACAGCAGTGGCTAGGTTTTGGAACACTCTAAAAGAAAGTCTAACGACCGTTTTACCTTCCGCATTGATATAAGTACCAATGTAGTTAATACAAGGTGTCTTCATCCCTTCGGCGTTAGCAACGACAGTGACTTCGTTGATATTAGATAGCCTCCAATAACTCATCTCCGCTTCTTTTTCTTCATCAATTGACCAATCAGTCGTTTTTTCTTTGCTAGAGCCCTTTTCTTTGTAGGTCTCTGCAAAAACATTCACTGGCATCATAGTCACTATCATTAAAAATGCCATGACTAGTGCGAGTGTTTTTCGCAAATAATTTTTCTTTTGCATTTTTTGTCTCCTTTCGTATTTCTTGCTTTGCGCAAGTTATCTCCTAATCTTCTGTGCACTCCACTTTAGTTCGTTAAAGACACTAAAAAAGACGGGTCGTGCCACCGACTCGTCTATAATCGAAATAATTATTGCTTGTGTTTTTGTGCATGATTATGTACCCAAAAGTCATCTCACATTTTTTGCATGCGTTTTGTGAAATTTCTTCTAGGAATGACTTTTAAAGTATCTAACGACTTTTTCTGGTGGCACAGAAGATCGTATTTACTTGGCATCATTATAGCATATATTTGTCTAAAAAGCAAATATATTTTTAAATTTAACGCTTTTTTAACAATTTTCTACACACGTGTACCCCCCCCCATCTCATTTTCACGTTGTATGTCTATAAGATTTGGCATATACGTTTTTCGTCTAATTAAAAAAATATGCTAGGCGTTTTACTCGTCTAGCATAGGGTCTTCATTATATTCTCTTCCTTATTATATAGGGGATTATATAGGGGCTGTTTCGTCTAAGGCGTTTTCTTTGATTATGCTCTCTGGAATAAAGTCTTCACGTGCAGCGCTTTGACCGCCATCGCATGTGAATGGTTCTGTCACTAAACCAGTACTCATGTCAATTGGTTTTTTATCTGTATCTAATACTTCTGTGATGACTTCTGTATTAGCTGCGTCTGTGTACTCTGCCTTAACGCTCTCTGCCTTGATGGACTCGAACTGTGCGAGCATATAGGCAAAGATGAATAGTGTAAACAATAGTCTTTTAAATTTATTCATAATTTTCTCCTTTCTTTATGTCTATAATATAAGTATAACAGTTTCGAAAGTCGAAATTATTTACAAAATGTATACAAAAATGCTATGTAAAATTACATAGCATTGAAAATTTATTATAAATTCTATTTTGTTTTTCATTTTAGAAATATTTTTTATAGCAAGTTTCTCCAAATCAATTTTGCAATTATTTTGCAGATAAAATCAATGAATTTTCTTTACGAAGAACTTTTATGAGCGAAATAGTAATAATATATTTGCTTTATCTTTATTTGAAAATATTTTGCAAAATAATTATATAATTTCGCAGTTATTTTGCAGAGCAAACAAGATGATTCTGCGAAGTGGAGAATTTAGCAAGCGATTACGTACAGATGGTACTTTGAGCGAAGCTAAATTCGAACGAGCAGAAGGGCTTGTTTGAATGCGAAAGAACGCGAAATTTATACTTGCCACAAAATATCTTTACTATCCGCATTTAAACACATTGTCAAATATTCCAATCCAAACCTCACTGCCTCTTCCATCTTATATCCTTTTGCTAAGTATGTAGCTATGGCGGTGGAGACTGTTGCGCCTAGTCCAAAGGCAGCTCTATCTACTCTCTTCCTATCTATAATTTTCTCTTTGCCATCTATGACTAATACATCTTTCAGTTCACCCTCGAGTTCGCCTCCTGTGATCAGAACGCTTGCGCCATAATCAAGGTGAAGCTTTTGTGCTGCGGCAAGCATTTCGGTAACTGTAGTGACTTTCATTCCTGATAAAACTTCTGCCTCTTTCATGTTTGGTGTAAGTAGCGTGACTTTATGAAAGATGTTTTCTTTTATATAGTAAAGTGTTTCGGCGTCTGTATAGATGTGGCCGAACTTTGACGCGATGACTGGGTCTAGGACGACTGGCACTTCATTAAAGTATTTATCAAGTGCATCTTTCACGGCTTTTGCCTGGTTGATGTTTGAGATGAGTCCGATTTTGACGCAGCCGATCACGAAGTCCTCGCTCGCTGCCTTGATCTGGTCGTAGACCATGGACGAGGAGAGGGCAAGTCTTGAGATGCACCTTTGTGTGTTTTGGCTGGTCACAGTTGTTGTCGCGACTGTGCAGTAAGTATTTAGTTTTAGTGCTGTCTTGACGTCTGCCTCGACGCCTCTTAGGGCGCTTGAGTCTAGTGCCGAGATTGACAGTATTACGGGCTTTTCTTTTAGCATGGCTAATCTCCTTTATTAAGATGATTTTATTACATCCGCTTATCTTTGTCAAGATGCTTATGTTTATGGTGATGGCTGCGCCATAATTATAGCAATGGCTGTGCCATAATAATGGTTTTGGCATAAAAAAGCTCTCTGAGTTTATCTCAAAGAGCTATCATCTTAATGTTTTTTATTAAGCATATCGTTTTTAATTGTCCAAAGCTTTTTGCTAAGGTCAACGTAGTACTCGTGTGGATTTTCAAGTCTCTTGACTTCATCCCAAAGCTTATCGACTTCTTCTAGTGAATACTTTTGCACTTCGTCGATTGTCTTCTTATTATATACTAATTTACCTTTGTCGAAAATTTTCTTTAGTAGCGGCACTGCTGTGTAGTTTGTAAGTGTTTTCTTCTTCCAAGTATATAATGGGTGGAAGATCTCGATATCTTTTGTGAAGTCGATCTCTTCATCGTGTGTTGTAACGAGGTCGGCAAGTGCCTTTCCTGTTTCGTTGTCATATAATCTATATAGCTTTTTAAAGCCGGGTGTTGTGATTTTTTCGACGTCACCACTGATTTTGATCTTGTATATCTCTTTGCCGTCTTTGAATGTGGATACAAGTTTGTATACGCCGCCAAAAACTGGCTCGCTTCTTGATGTGATCAGTCTTTCGCCAACACCAAAGCCATCGATTTGGGCGCCTTGACCAAGAAGGTCTTTAATCACGTACTCATCAAGTGAGTTTGAGACCATGATCTTAACGTCTGGGTAGCCTGCTTCGTCGAGCATTACTCTTGCTTTTTTTGATAGATAAGCAAGGTCGCCTGAGTCTATCCTTATACCGACGCCTTCATGACCATTGGCACGGAGCTCGTCAAAAACCTTTATCGCGTTTGGTATGCCTTCTTCGAGTGTATTGTATGTGTCAACGAGTAAAACGCAGGAGTCTGGATAAACTTTCGCGTAGGCTCTAAAGGCTTCTAGCTCTGTATCGTACATTTGTACCCATGAGTGGGCCATGGTGCCTGTGGCTGGAACGCCGAAAAACTTGTCTGTGATAGTGTTTGCTGTGGCTTTCGCGCCGCCGATGTAGGCTGCTCTTGCTCCAAGTATCGCTGCTTCACTCGCTTGGGCGCGTCTCGAGCCAAATTCTGAGATGGCTCTGCCCTTAGCTACTCTAACGATCCTGCTTGCCTTTGTCGCTATTAAGGATTGGTAGTTTATCGTAAGAAGTATCATTGTCTCCATGATTTGCGCTTCCTTAACCGGGCCCTTAACTATGATGATGGGTTCCTTTGGAAATACTGGTGTTCCTTCTTCTACCGCCCATACATCGCAGGTGAATTTGAAATTTCTTAAGAAGTCCAAAAATTCTTCCGAAAATATTTTTTTGCTTTTGAAGTAATCTATATCATCTTCTGTAAATTTTAGATTTTCTATATATTCAATGACTTGCTCAAGTCCTGCGGCGATGGCGAAGCCACCATTGTCAGGGACTTTTCTAAAGAACATATCGAAGACTGCCTCTGTATCCGCCACGCCATTGGCAATGTAGCCGTTGGCCATGGTGAACTCGTAGTAGTCCGCCAGCATCGATAGGTTTATGCTTTTATTATCTTTATTCATCTTAATCCTCCCATAGATCTTTTAATCTGCCTTCTAATTTGTATCTCACATGCTTTAGCTCGCCTGTATTGCGTGAAGACGTGATGAGCATGAGCTTTCTGAGCTTATCTGAAAAGCTATTGATATAGTCTGCGCTCGCCTCATATGAGCCGTGGTAGACGTATTTTAATAGCTCGCCACCGAGCGCAACGACGTCGGCGCCTATAACGTAGGCTTTGAAGGCGTCCATCGCAGTCCTTATACCGCCTGAGGCGATTAGGGTAAATTTGTACTTCTTCTTGAGCTCCCTTGCATATAGTATAGAGAGTGCTGTTGGCGTGCCAAAGTCGAAGATATCCGAGAAATCTTCGGCAGCGTTCGCCATGGACTCGATCCTAGCAAAGTTTGTGCCGCCTGCGCCTGATATGTCGATGTATTTGACACCGAGCTTAGCGAGATCCTCGATATTCCTTTGATTCATGCCAAAACCGCATTCTTTCACTATGACGGGCAGCTTAAAATACTTAAGTGCCGCCTCGATGTTCTTCATGTAGCTAGTGAAATCCCTGTCACCCTCGCCATTGATGAGCTCTTGAAAAGCATTTAGATGTATGCAGATGGCGTTGGCATCGATTAAATCAACCGCCTTCTTCATCACATCCAAATTCGCTGTAGCACCGACATTGGCTATAAGGTAGCCGTCTTTGTTGACCTCACGTGCAATGGTGAATGTTTCAGGGAACTTCTTGTCCACAACAGCTATCTTCTCGCTTCCAAGCATCATAGGTATATTAAAGTCACGTGCGAGCCTAGCTAAAATCTCGTTGATTCTAAGCGCCTTTTCGGTGCCGCCAGTCATCGCGTTTATGTAAAAAGGACGAGAAAAGTTTCTGTTGAAGAATTTCTTTTCAAGTCGTACCTCGTCTATGGAAAGCTCAGGAAGAGAGTTGTTGTCGATGAAGACATCTGAAAGAAGCGTGTCAGTCCTGCCATCTTCCGCTCTTAGGAAGTTTGTAAGATGCAGGTCCTTGATCCTTTCTTTGTAATCAATCTTTTTCATAGTTCCTCCTAGATTTCTATATAATCTTCTATATTAAGTTTTTTATCTATATCAAGAGTCCTTAGACTATGGATATAGATGTCTTTGCCCTTAGTCGTGTAGATGTTGAAGTCGCCTTTTTTAAGTCCACTCGCGTCAAAGCTATGGGCAAGGAGCTTCGCAGGCTTAATAAAATCTACTTCGGGCATCAGCTCTTTGAAAATCGCGTCAATGAACTCGTAGTGAGTGCAGCCCAAGATTAAGGTCTTGTAGCCACCATCGTCAATGCACCTTTTGTAATCAAGCACTTCCTCTTCGATGATGTCCCTGTTCTCGTCGAAGTCCTCGATAAGCGCCGCAAGAGATGCGCTCGCCATCTCTAGTAAATCATCTGTGCCTATGGCCTTGAGCCTATTGTAATACTCTTTCGAAGCGATGGTAAACTTCGTCGCAAGTATCGCCGCTTTATTAAGTGCAAGCCTATTTACCTCGTCAATAGTTGGCGTAACTATATTGTAGAGCTTAATCTTATGTGTGTAGCCGGTATTAAGTATCGCGCTACTCATGGTATTACAAGCGACAAGGCAGTCAGTAACGCCCTTTTCGTATAAGAAGTCCAAAATATGCTCCATACAAGAAAGGATTTCGTCACGACTCATATTGCCATAAGGCACCCTGATATTGTCCCCGAAGTAATTTATTTCGATCTCATTATTCAGCTTAAGAAGCTCACGAACAACGGATAAGCCCCCTATACCTGAATCAATAACTGCTAATTTCTTCATATTACATGTCGACACGATTGTCGATCGCCTTTCTGATAGTTTCTGCGTCGTAGTAGCTTAGGTCAGCGCCCATCGGCACGCCGGTACCTATCCTAGTCACTTTGACGCTCTTGTCAGGGATGTTCTCCTTGATGTAATTCGCTGTCGCAGTGCCCGCAATGTCTGGGTCAGTCGCAATGATGAGCTCTTTCACACTGCCGTCAAGCCTTTGGAATAGCTCAGGGATGTTTATCTCCTCAGGACCTATGCCCTCAAGCATGTTGATAGTGCCGCCTAAAACGTGATAAAGACCGTTGTAGCCGCCCTCTTTGTCAAGGCGCATAACATTCTCTTCCTTTTCTACTACTAATATGGTAGAGTGATCTCTGTCCTCGTCAGAGCAGATGCCGCAGACGTCAGCTTCACTATAGTTACAGCAAATCTTGCATCTGTGAATATTTTCAAGAGTCTCCTCGATGTCCCTCGCTAGGCTCATGGCCTTGTCCCTATTGTTCAAAAGGTAATAAGCGAACTTTATCGAAGACTTCGAGCCAAATTGCGGAAACGACTCTAAATTGCTAACTAGCTTATCTAGCCTATCCATTATAGTCCTGGAATACCTAGGCCGCCAGTTAATTTGCCCATCTCAGAGTTCATAAGGTCATCAGCCTTGGCTATAGCCTCGTTTACTGCGACCATGATTAAGTCTTCAAGCATTTCAACGTCGTCTGGATCGACTACTTCTGGATCTATGGTGATGGACTTGATCTCTTTTTTACCAGTGATTTCTACCTTCACCATGCCCTTATCTACTTCTAATATAGTAGCTTCAATCTCTTCTTGCTTCTTTTGCATATTTTCTTGTGCTTTTTTAAGCTGCTTCATCATGTTATTCATGTTGCCGCCCATTTGTGGGAATCCTCTTTTCATAATTACCTCCTACTTAATTATAAGCTTGCCGCCCAAGAACTCTTTAAGGTCCTCTCTTAGTTTGAGAGTCTTCTTCTCTTGGTCGGAGCTTTCAATTTTGATATCGATTATATCATTAAAATATTTGTTAATAGTCTTTAATATCGCGTCCTTGTTCATGTCTACAAGAGCTACACTAGTGTCTAAAGCTATGTCACGAGACTTTTTCAGTACTAATACGCCAGAAACAGTTTTTGAGTATTCAAAATCTGTGAATATGGACTTAAGTACCCTCATGTCATCATCTTTCAAGAAGTTTTCGTAAAGCGCCTTGTTCTTTTCGAAGTCCTCTTCGGGTTCTTCGTCTTCATCTAAATCAATGGCTTTCTCTTTTTCAGCGGGGATAATGGTCTTGCCACTTTCGCTGTCAGAATCACTTTCTTCGCTTTCTTCACTTTCTGCTAAGCCTTGTGAATTTTGCTCATCAAGTGTTTTTGCTTCGTCATTTACTTTTACTTCATCAAATGGCTTTGCCTCGTTTATATTTTTTGCATTGTCAAGTGATTTTGCTTTGTCAATTGATTTCGCTTCATCAAGTGATTTTGCCTCATCAAATGATTTTGCCTTGTCTATGTTTTTTGACTCTTTTTCTTTTTTTGCTTCCTCTTCCATTTCTGTGAAGTAAAAGCCTTCATCTTCGTAGTCCACCATGCCCATCTCAAGGCTTGCTAAGTCGTCAAAAGAGTTGTCTTGATTATCTTGAGCTGTTTTTGACGAAGTGGCTTTGGCATTGCCATTATCGTGGTCACTCACAGGCTGCGCTAAATCACTGACTGTAACGGATCTATCGAAGTTCATCTTCATAACATCGCTGTCAAGGCTCATGACCTTAAGACCAGCCATCTCAACGAAAATCCGCTTTTCCTTGACAAACTTCATCCTCTCAAGGTAATCCATGTAGATGTCGATCGCGTTTATGATGTCCATAAGCTTGATGTCAAAGGTAAAATTGTATTTGCCAAGCATATTAACTTTGTCGTAGAGAATCTCTCTAAGCGCCTTAATTATGCCATCTATGATCATCGCTTCGTCCTTGCCATCAAGGAAGAGCTTATCTAAATTAGCATAATATTTTTCGAGATTGCGCGTGAATATCGCCTCTACTATGCCAGTTGAGTAGCTCTCATCAAGCAGTCCCAAGGCTTTGAGTACGCTCTCCTTAGTAAGAGTGTCTGAGTAGCTGATGGTGCTCTCAAGCATGGATAAAGCGTCTCTCATCGAGCCAGCGCCCGCTCTAGCAACGATTTGAACTGCCTCGTCCTCATATTTTTTGCCAATAGTATCAAGAACGCGAGATAAATTCTTCGCGATTAAACCATCGTCTATACGCTTAAAATCGAAGCGCTGAACACGGGAGATGATGGTCTTTGGTATCCTCTCTGGCTCTGTCGTTGCAAGTATAAATATCAGATGCTTTGGTGGCTCCTCAAGTATTTTTAAAAGCGCATTGAAGGCGCCCTTCGATAGCATGTGAACCTCGTCTATGATGTAGACTTTGTATTTTAGCTTAGTTGGTAGATATATCGCCTTGTCACGAAGCTCGCGGATATTGTCGACGGAGTTGTTTGACGCAGCGTCAAGCTCTATGATGTCGACGGCCTTGCCGCTCATCGTCTCAATACAGTTCTCGCACTCATTACAAGGCTCGGCATCGTGTGGATCAAGGCAGTTAATTGCCCTCGCAAAAACTTTCGCAAGAGAGGTTTTACCTGTTCCGCGCGTGCCGGTGAATAGGTAGGCATGAGATAGTCTACTTTGTAGTATTTGATTTTTAAGTATGGTTGTGATGTGATCTTGACCGATGATTTCGTTAAAAGTCTTGGGTCTAAACCTTCTATATAAAGCTTCGCTCATCTCGTCCCTCCTATAAATATAATTATAGATATTATATCACAAAAATAAAAAAAAATAAAGACGTGAGTGGTCTTTACGAAGTGGCTAGTCCATAAACATGGGTGGACCATGAAAAAGGGCTCTCGTGTGAAAGCCCTTAATAGTTATTTAATATATTTCTTCAATGCTCTTTCATATTTTTCATAGAAACCATAAGCGCCAACGCCAATAAATGTTTTGAGAATATTACCTTCGCTATCAAAGATGAAAACTGTTGGAACGGCTTTTATCTTGAAATTAAAATACTTCTCAGCCGCTTGGCTAGGACATAGATTTTGATATTTAGCATCTGCTTCTTTTAATAAGCTCTTTGCCTTAGCTATATTTTCTTCTCTAGTCTTCTTGTCATAATCACTTGATGTGCTAGTAAGAGGCTCAATGTTTTGAATAACGCCAAGGAAGCCCGCTTTGCCATTATAATCGTTTGCTAGCTTTGTTAAGTCAGGAAGTTCTTTTTTGCATTGTGCATAATCAGTCGACCAAACATTAACTAGAGTGTATTCATGCTCAGCTAATATATCGGCAATGTTACGTTTATTACCATCGAAGTCTTCTAGCTCAAAATCAAGCTTGCAAGGCATTTTAACTTTATCTGATGTAATTGCTACAGTTTTTGTAGGCGCGTCATAGCTGACGTCAAAACCCATTAGCTTAGCTAAATCTCTTAGCTCGATGTAATTTGTTTCGATAATAAAGGCAGATTTAAGTTTTTTCTCTTTGCCATCGATAAGGACATCCATATTTCTCATAGTTGCCCAAAGCTCTTTTTGAGATGAATAAGTCTTGATATCTGATAGGTCTTCATATGGCTTATTTTTTTCTATGCTAACAAGATGTTTGTCATTGTCGTAGTCAACGTAGAATTGCGCCTTTGTTCCTCTAAGTGCAGCGGCTGCGTCACGAAGCTTTAAATAATTTTTGCCCTTTATAATATAAGCTCTAATCTCACGCGCCTCACCGTTAACTGTAAACTTTTGAGTGCTCTCCATAGCCTTTTCTTCGCTCGAAGCCATTGACATAGGCATAAGTGTCACTAGCATAAGAACTACTAATAATAACGAAATTTTCTTCTTCATTTTTTCCTCCTTGATTTACCATGATAATAAAGTATATTGCTTATAAAGATATTATATCACTTTGAAAATATTTTGGCAAGAGAAAAGGGCTCTCACGTGAAAGCCCTTAATAGTTATTTAAATTGTATTCATAATTATATGGTCCATATTTTTGCTCAAAACTAAGCTTAAATATAGCTCCGTCCCACTTAACTTCATATATATCAGCGCCCATAACATAACCTTGGTCTCCCGTGAAGAAATCGTCTTCGATCTTGCGAACGAAAAAGGCGTTCTCTCTTTTGTATAGGTCAAGGCTTGTGCTAAAAAGAAAACTATCTTCGTGGACTATGGCTATGTTTTTGCCATCATCCGACTTGAACTCGTAGTAGCCGTTGTCAATGCGTGAGAAAAAATAAATGACGCAAGCAAATAGCATAAATAGTATCGCGAGTCCCATAGCTATGGATATGATAATTTTGCTAATATTCTTTTCGTAGCACTCCCAAAGCAGCCTAAGCAAGTAGATGCACCATATAAATAGTATTAGGCAAAGTACAAAAACAAGGTCTATAAAAACTATGTGCGCTGAAAAAAA
This sequence comes from Fenollaria sp. C0166D3, assembly GCF_056590255.1. Taxonomy (NCBI): domain Bacteria; kingdom Bacillati; phylum Bacillota; class Clostridia; order Eubacteriales; genus Fenollaria; species Fenollaria sp. C0166D3. Next base: position 133,027 of record NZ_JBWPVU010000005.1, on the reverse strand, counting down.
TTTTATATTTAAGTCAAGTGAAGTGCTTAAGATGATTACTCTCATAAGCACTACAAAGAGCATGTATATAGCTGTTCCTAAAAGAAGAGATTTAAATTTGGGTTTTGCAAATTGTTCTTTGAGTAAATTTAGCATTAGTCTAAAACTTCTTTACGTATATCACTTTGAAAGCTCCCTAAACGCTTCATCGTATTCGTTCATAATGTCTTCAGATGTCTTTTCTATGTTATTGATCTTTAAATTCAGTGGCAAAGCATTTTCTCTAATTGATTGCTTTACAAACATGTTTATAGCTGTCGATACGTTTAGTCCAAGTTCATCAACTAAGTTTATAAATTTTTCTTTATCGTTCTTATCCATCGCTATCGTTAAGTTGCTTTTTGACATAATATCACTTCCTTGTGTATATTATACAGCTATTGCACGTGAAAATCAAGTGTATTCTCTGTAATTTAGTCTAGAACTTCTACCTCATAAGCTGAATCGATTGTAATTAGCGCACTTGATTCTAGCTCTGTGTTGTGAGCTGTGCCATCAAAGTAGACTGTGACCTTTTTGCCTTTAATTTCTTTTGCGTCAATTGGTTCTCTATCCTTTTGAACGACTACATAATCAAGCTTTACTAGGAATGGATTTGGATACTCGGTATTTTTGCCGAAAACATATTTAAACTCTTTAGGCACCTCTATATCTTTTATTCTAAGCATAGTAGCAGCCTTTGCACTTTCGTCATATACTACTTCCTCTACAGTTCCTGTGAAATTTGCGACGTATTTTTTAGTTTCGCTCCAATTGTCTCCAGTCGAGAACAAAAGATATTTGCCTTCATAGTAAACAGTTAAAAAGCCATCGCCAGAGTATTGGTACTCGCACTTATCAAAGTTTGACTCACCGTCGTTCTTTGGAAACTCACTTGTAGGAACGACTTTTTCGATTTTGCCGTCCATGGTGCCGCATTTGACTAAGTTATTTAAAACACCAGTATCCTTGTATAATTTGCCGTTAACCATGACAGCAGGTATTAGAGCTCCTCCGTCCACTTGATTAGTCTCGTCTATTTCACTTGCTTCGTTTGCTTCATTTGCTTCATTTGCTTCATTTGCTTCATTTGTTTCGTTTGCTTCGTTTGCTTCGTTTGCTTCGCTTTTTTCATTTGGCGCCTCATTTGGCTTTTGACAGGCAAAGGCACTTATTAGCATTGCTAAGATCATTAGTATAAGTAAAAACTTTTTCATATCATCACTTCCTTATATATAGTATATCATAATAAAGCACTCCGCGAATGAATTTTCATTAATTGTTACTATTTTGTAAGAAATAAAAGGGCCCATAGCACTGCCATGGACCAAACGTAAAAACTATTTTTCTAAAATCAAAACGCCTGAGCAAAAACTTATTTTTTCGAAAATTGCCTTTAGAAAATCTTTCTTGATGCTCTCATAAACAAGGTAGTGCTCGTCATCATCCCAATAATCTTTTGACTCTTCTCTGCAAGCTTCTAATGATGCAAGGTCCACAAAACTAACGTCGCCTATAAAAATTTTGCCTCCATCATTAAGAAGGCTAAGTAAAGTCATCAAAAAATCTTTTTTCTCAGCATCAATTATGTGATGAATTGAATATGTCGCGAGTATCGCGTCATATTTTTCACTTAATATCTCCTTGTCTAGTGCTTTTGCGAAATCGCCTTCATATAATTTTGCCTTTGGCATTTTTTCTTGCGCTATATCAAGCATATTCTTTGAAAAGTCTTGACCGTGAATCTCAAGGCCGTCATCATAAAGTTTTTTCGAGAGTATCGCCGTGCCAAAACCTATGTCAAGAACTTTCTTTGCCTTCATAGTTCTTACTGCGTTATAGATGTAGGCAAGAACATCTTTATATCCAGCAAATGGATATTCGTCCTCACTCTCTGAGATTTCAACAGTTTTGTCGTAATCCTGGGCCCATAAATCAAAACCAAATTTGTCTAGCATATGTCCTCCTATAATCTTTCTTTTAATAATTATACCATAAAATTCATATTAGCTCGAAGAATTTAGGTGGGTTTCCACCTTTTTTCTTCGTGTGCATGTCAATTTCGGTCTATTAAGTGCGTATATATGTTTTGACTAGCATAAACATGTCTCTTGCATCTAAAATAATTAATAATTTAGCAATTATCTACGAAGTGGCCCAGCCATTCTCAAGGCATAAAAAAAGTATGCACCAAATGGTACATACTTCGTGTAAATATCTTAGTCTTCTAATGCTGCATCGATCTTAGCTTTATCAAAGCCAAGTATCTTTTCATCGCCTATAATGATAACTGGTACGCCTGTAAAGCCCATCTTCATCATTTCCATCCTAGCGTCTTTATCTTCTGAGATGTTCTTTTCTGTGTACTTGATGTTCTTTCCATCTAAGTAATCCTTTGCCATGTGGCAGAATGAACATGTAGTGCTTGTATAAATTGTAATGTCTTTCATTAATATCCCTCCTAAATTTTGTCTATCAATTGTCAATAGATATATACCCATGGCTAAAGCTTTTAAAACAAAAAGAGCAGAAATTAATCTGCTCTTTGATATATTTCTATTACTTAGAAATTATAGTTCCAGTCTTTCCTTCGATACCTTCGCCTGCTTTTTCAAGTGATGTGATTAAGCTGACTCTACCAGGTTTGGACTCTGCAAACATGATGGCTGCTTCAACTTTTGGAAGCATGGATCCTTTTGCGAAGTGTCCTTCTTCTGAGTACTTTTTCATCTCATCTACTGTCACTTTATTAAGCTCTTCTTGGTTTTCTTTACCGAAGTTTATGGCAACTTTTTCAACTGCTGTTAATATGATTAGTTGATCTGCATCAACTATCTCAGCTAGTTTTTCTGAAGCGAAGTCTTTATCGATAACTGCTGCTACACCTTCGTAGCCGTCGCCGTCTGCGATAACTGGGATTCCGCCGCCGCCAACTGTGATTACAACGTCTCCTGCTTCGATAAGGTGACTGATTAGATCCTTTTCTACTACGTCTATAGGCTTTGGTGAAGCTATAACTTTTCTGTAGCCTCTACCTGCGTCTTCAACGTATGTGTCGCCTGTTGCGGCCATAAGCTTATCTGCTTCTTCTTTTGTATAGAATAGGCCGATAGGCTTAGTAGGGTTTTGGAATGCTTTGTCATCTTTATCTACTAAAACTTGTGTGATAACTGTAGCTACGTTTTTCTTGATGCCTCTTCTCTTTAGTTCTGCCTTGATGGCATTTTGTAAGTGGTATCCAATGTAGCCTTGGCTCATTGCGCCGCACTCTGCAAATGGCATATCGCCTTTGAATGCGTTATTGATAAGGCCTACTTGAGGGCCATTGCCATGAGCGATGGTAACGTCGTTACCTTGTTCGATTAAGTCGACGATTGGTTTTGCTGTCTTCTTAACTAATTCTTTTTGTTCTGCACAAGTTTTTCCTAGAGCGTTGCCTCCTAATGCAACTACTACCTTCATTCTATAGTTTTCCTATAGTGGCAACGATAACTGCCTTTATAGTGTGCATTCTGTTTTCAGCTTCGTCAAATACTCTTGAGTACTTGCTTCTGAATACTTCGTCAGTAACTTCCATTTCTTTTAAGCCGTATTTTTCACCAATTTCAGCACCGATCTTAGTGTTAAGGTCGTGGAAGCTTGGTAGGCAGTGTAAGAATATAACATGTTCATTGCCTGTAGCTTCGATCATGTCCATATTTACTTGATATGGTTTAAGAAGTTTGATTCTTTCTTCGAATTTGTCTTCTTCGCCCATTGATACCCAAACGTCTGTGTAGATAACGTCTGCGTCTTTAACTGCTTTCTTAACGTCTTCTTCGAATTCGATAGTTGCGCCTGTTTCTTTGGAAACTTCTTCCATTTCCTTAACAAGGTCTTCTGATGGCCATAGTTCCTTTGGAGCTAGGGCAACGAAGTGCATACCCATCTTAGCAGCGCCTATCATTAGGGAGTTACCCATGTTGTTTCTAGCGTCGCCTACGTAAACGAATTTGATTTCGTTAAATGGCTTTGGTACATATTCTTTAACTGTCATGAAGTCTGCTAGTATTTGTGTTGGGTGATAAAGGTCTGTTAAACCGTTCCAAACTGGTACTCCTGCGTGTTTAGCAAGTGTATCAACTGTTTCTTGTTTAAATCCTCTAAATTCGATACCATCGTAGAATCTACCTAATACTTTAGCAGTATCTTCGATTGATTCTTTCTTGCCCATTTGTGAGTCTTGTGAGCCTAAGAATGTAACTTGGCCACCTTCGTCCATACAAGCAACTTCGAATGAACATCTAGTTCTTGTACTAGTTTTTTCAAATAATAGTACGATATTTTTTCTTTCTAGTAAATCGCCTTTAATACCTGCTCTCTTCTTAGCTTTTAAGTCGCTAGCAAGGTTTAATAGGTAGTGAATTTCATCTGGTGTAAAGTCTTTTAATGTGATGAAATTTCTGCCGTGTAAATTAACTGCCATTAATTTTAACCTCCGTAATTTAGAATTTTTAATTATTTAACGTCTTCTCTGTAAAGTGGCATAGACATACATCTTGGGCCGCCTCTACCTCTTGAAAGTTCATATGATGGCATTCTGTGTAATTTGATTCCTTCTTTTTCAAGTAAATCATTTGTTACTACGTTTCTGTCATATACTACAACTTCGCCTGGAGCGATTGCTAATGTGTTTGAACCGTCGTTCCATTGTTCTCTTTGAGCGTCAATTCCTAGTCCGCCGCCGCATCTGATTAAATCAACTTTGTCTAAGCCTAGGTAGTGAGCTAGAACTTTGTCTAATGAGTTCTTTTCTTCAGTGATCTTAACTTTATCTCCGTCCTTAACCATTGAATAAACTACTAGAGGTCCTTCAATTTCTGGGTGGATAGTGAATTTGTCTTTGTCGATCATTGTGAATACTGTGTCAAGGTGCATGAATGCATGTGATTGAGGGATGTTAATTGCAAGAACTGTCTTGAATTCATCAGCTAGCAATACGTTTTCAGCTAGTTTTTGAAGTGCTGCTGCTTCAGTTCTTTGAGAGATACCAACTGCTAATACGTCTTTAGTAAGTATAAGTTGGTCTCCACCTTCTGTGTGGAACTTATCTTCTCTGTCATACCATCTAGGTACGTCTACGCCCTTGAACATTTCGTGATGGTCGTAGATGTATTTACCAAATAATGTTTCTCTTCTTCTAACATTTGACCACATCTTGTTGATAGCAACACCATGACCGATGTTTGCGAATGGGTCTCTTGTGAAGTAAGCGTTTGGCATTGGTACTGTTAAGAAATATCTGTCAGCGTCAGAGAAGTCAGCAAGTGTTTCTTTGCTTCTCTTAGTAAGCTCAGTCATTCTAGTACCAGCGATCATCTTCATAACCATGTCCTTTTCAGACTTTTGTTGTAGCAGGATGTCTTTCATGATGTATCTTTCGTTTGGTGTGTGTAGGTCAGCTTCGTCTAAGAATTCTTCGATTAAGCTTTCCTTTAAGTTTTTGTCCTTAATTACATCAGCAACTAAGTCTTCTAGATAATAAACTTCGCAACCACTTTCTTTTAATATGTTTGCAAAGTAATCATGTTCCTTAAGTGCTTGATCCAAATAAGGTACTTCGTCAAAAAGTAGTTCTTGCATAGTATCTGGTGATACGTTGTTGATTTCTTCACCAGGTCTATGAAGGATAACTTTTCTAAGTTTACCAATTTCTGAATAAACTCTAACTCCTTTTTCCATAAAATCACTCCTTTTTTATTATTAGCTTACGCTTATATTCTATCACAATGGATATCTTTTTACAAGAACTATTTACCCATTTTATTAATTAATTAAACTAAAACGATATTGAATTTATTTTATAACAATAGTCTTTAATATACATATAATATGAAAGAAGTTTTAAAATTGTGCTATTGTTACTATTTTGTAAACATTATTTAGCTCAATTGACTTGTAAAGAAAAAATTTATATTGTATAATTATTTTGTAATTCGAAGAAATCATTTTAATTTATGGAGGGAAAAATGAAAAATCTAAAAAAACTTTTAATTTTATTAATGATGACAAGCTTATTTTTATTTAGCTGTAACAAGTCATCAGGAAACGATTACGTTGTTGATCAAAGTGAGATCAAATCGACTGAAGAAGACATGGACAAAGGCACTATCGCCATCAAGACTAGCGGTGTTAAGTACACTTTAAACCCTGAAGTTTGGGGCAAGCCTTTCGAGAACATCCACGTTTACAACGAACTACTTGAAAAGAGAGACCACGCTGGAGACATCTACGGCGGCGTTAAATCAAGCTTTGCTAGTACTGAACAAGCAGATGCATACGCAAAACTACTTATGGATCAAACACTTAGTGAAGAAGATAAAAAAGCAGAACTTGATAAAGTTATCAATGAATTCTCTAAGATGTGGGCTATAAATGTTATAGCTGATGACAAGATGCCAAAGGATGACGAAGGCCTAAAGGCACTAACAGGCTTTGACAATAACGAAAAACTAGCAAGCGTTGATGGATACAACTTTGTATGGTCATACATGAACAAGGCCGAAGGACTTACAGGCGAAGATCAAGAAATATATGATAAATTATACGAAGACCTTGAAAATGTTAAAAAATCTATCAAAGTAGCTAAGCCACTTAGCGTTGACGGCGAATCGGGTGCGGCTGCAAAATTCGATTTCGATACAAAAGACATCTACGGCAAAGACTTCTCTGCTAAAGAATACCTAGCTGAACATGAATACACAATCATGAACGTTTGGGGAACATTCTGCGGACCATGTAAAGCTGAAATGCCAGACCTAGCTAAAGTTTATGAAGAATACAAAGACAAAATCGGTTTCTTAGGCGTTGTATCAGACGTAGCTCCAGAAGATGATAAGATGAGCGACGCTATGAAACAAAATCGTGACGATATTATCGCACTTGGCAAAAGAATCATTGAAGACAAGGGCTGCGCTTATCCAAACCTAATTCCAACACAAGAGATGAACGACAAGTTCCTAGCAGCTGTAACAGGTTACCCTACAACATTCGTTCTTGATAAAGAAGGTAACATTGTTGGCTCACCTATCATCGGTGCTCAAAGCTACGAACAATTTAAAGAACTTTGCGAACAATTCGTTCCGAAAGAAATGAAATAAGATGAAGAAGAAAAAAGTCACACAATATGTATTCTTAGCCATGGCAATAGCTTTTTTATTCATTGGCGTGAAGAGACTTGACTACTTGACAGTTTTAAAAAAGGCAGCCAATATCTGCTTTGAATGCATAGGATTAGGTTAGAATTATGAAGATAGTTAAAAAATCAAAAAGATGGATGTCGCAAGTATTATTTTTCTTCGCATCCAATCCAATACTTCCAAATTATTTAAAAGGCAAAATATATCAAGGCGATTTGAAGAAGTACTGTGTACCAACACTGAACTGCTACTCATGCCCTGCTGCGCTTGGAGCCTGCCCCATAGGCTCCTTGCAAGCATCCATTGGCTCGCCAGCACACGCAATAGCTTTTTACGTACTAGGATTTTTATTCTTATTCGGAATACTTTTAGGTAGATTCATCTGCGGCTTTTTATGCCCATTTGGACTAGTTCAAGACCTTTTATACAAGATCAAGACAAAGAAGCTTGTGATTAAACCAAAAGTCGCTAAGTACCTAAGCTACATAAAATACGTCGTGCTAGCAGTCTTTGTAATAGGCATGCCACTACTACTAAAGGATGATTATGGAATGAGTAACCCATACTTCTGTAAACTTATCTGCCCACAAGGCATATTAGAAGGAGGCCTTCCATTAATCGCTAAAAATGCAGATTTAAGAAGCATGCTAGGAACACTGTTCTTCTCAAAACTTACTATTTTAATAGTAGTTGTCCTAGTAAGTATATTCTCATACAGAGTCTTCTGCCGCTTTATCTGCCCACTAGGCGCAATATACGGCCTATTCAACAAGATAAGCTTCTATAACTTCTCCATCGACTCATCATGCATACACTGTAAAAAATGCGAGAAAGTTTGTAAATTTGGCATAAAGACATATGAGAACCCAAATTCACCAGAGTGCATCAGGTGTAACGACTGCGTAAGACATTGCCCAGTAAATGCAATAAAAGTAAACCATCTATTCGGTCAAGTAGGCTGCAAAAGCTGCTCAAAGAAAGAAAATTTGACAAAGTAGCTACTTTATTGTATAATAATATAATAATACTATTGTAAACACTTGAAGGAGGATACGATGGACGAGATTATTCGTGATATAGAACTGTTTTTAAGGAGAGCCGACTTTGCAGTCAGAGTCGAAGGTAGAAAGGTTTTGTCAGAGATATCAGTGACACCACCACAATTCTCAGCACTTCAATTTATAGTCAAAGAAAAAGACAATCCAATCAGCATAGGCGACTTAAGTAGATCCATGGGTCTTGCATTTTCAACCGTAACCGACCTTATCGATAGGATGGAAAAGCTAGGCTTTGTTGAGAGACGCAAAGACGAACACGACAGAAGAGTCATACGCATCTACCCACTTGAAAAAGGCATAGACGTCTTGGACCAAGTAGTTGCTCACAGAGTTAACTTTGTTGAGGGCGTTATCGATGGTCACTACACAGACGAAGAGAAAGAGCACTTACAAAGAGAGCTGCAAAAGCTGTCAGAGCTGCTTAGAGAGAGCAAGAATAAATTAGAAAAGAAAAATTAATATTTACTTAAAGAGTCATACGAGAGTGTGGCTCTTTTTTTCTATGAGAATGGCTGGAGAAGCAACTTTGCTAAAATGAGTGAATTGATTAGATAAAGTAATTTTGATAAAGATGGTGATTTTGATAGAGATAGTGTTTTTATTAGAGAAAGTGATTTTGATAGAGATAGTGTTTTTATTAGAGAAAGTGATTTTGATAAAGATGGTGATTTTGATAGAGAAAGTGAATTTACTAGCAATAGTGATTTTGCTTATTAAGCAATTTTGCTATGCTTAGTAATTTTTAATAAGATAAGAAAAATGCTTATCATGGCAAGGCCATAAGCGCAGGCAAAATAATTATCGTGGCAAGACCATAAGCATGGCATATAAAAAGATCCCGAAAATAATCGAGATCCTCTGATAAATATATTAAATTAAATTAGATTGAGCAAGGACTATAACCACAGTCTTGGCACTCTCTGCAGCCGCCTGAGTGATTCATCTTGCCGCCGCACATTGGGCAAACATCAGGGTTTTCAGCAAGCGCGCTCTTTGCAAGTGCATCGATTTCGCCTTGTAGCTCGTCTATCTTTTCTTTAGTAGATTTTTTATTGTTCGAGATCAATATGCCGGCTCTTTGGCAGCCATCTCTATAGATAGTTACGCCCTTAAGGCCCTTTTCCCACGCGAACATATATAGCTCTTCGACTTGCTCTACTGTAAACTCGTTTGGAACGTTACATGTTGATGATATTGACGCGTCGATAAACTCTTGCCAAGCTGCTTGAACAAGTATTCTGTCTTTGTAATCAAGGTCTTTGCTTGTTACGATAAAGTCTGGAAGGTCCTCTTCGTCTCTAATGCCGTGTGCGTCCATGTACTCGCGAACGATTTCTGTATAAACTTTGTAGTAAGTGTCTTCGTTGTTTAAGCTTTCTGTCTTTCTTGTGTATGAAATTTGGAATATCGGCTCAACGCCATTGGAGCAGCCAAGTAATGTTGAGATTGAGCCTGTTGGAGCCATTGTTAATAGCTGTGAATTTCTTACACCATATTCCTTAATTAATTCGATTACGTCTGGATCGGCGTTCTTTTGAAGGAATTTTGATGCTAAGAATTCTTTTTCTCTATACATTGGGAATGGTCCGTCTTTTTTCGCAAGCATAGCTGACTCTCTAAGTGCTTCATTTATCATGACTTTACCTATCTTCTTGATTAGGTCAATGGATTCGTCTGAGCCGTATCTAATGCCCATCTTGATAAACATGTCAGCGACACCCATAAGTCCCAAACCGATTTGTCTAAGATTTTTAGCTACTTCTCTTTGCTCCTTAAGTGGGTGAAGCTCTGCGTTCTCGTCTAGAACGCCATTAAGATATCTAACGCCATGTTTAACGGCTACTTTAAAATCTTCAAAATCGAAGTAGGCATCTTCTTTGAATGGATATTTAACGAAGTTTGAGATATTTATTGAAGATAGATTACAGCTACCAAAGGCTGGTAGTGGCTCTTCTGCGCATGGATTTACTCCTGCAAACTCAAAATCGTCGAACTCGCTCATTAGGTGCCACGAATCAATTCTGTCTTTAAATAAAATGCCGGGTTCTGCATCATTCCAGTTATTGTAGGCTAGTTTTTCGAATAATTCTTTGGCTCTAACTTTTTTGTGTATCTCTTGACCATTGGCTTCAACAGTGAAGTGTAGGTCGTATTCTGTATCGTTTTTAACTGCTTTCATGAACTCGTCATCAACATTGACAGAGATGTTTGCGTAAGTCACCTTGTCAAGGTCATTCTTCACGTTGATGAACTCTTCGATATCTGGGTGAGATGAGTCCATGTTTAGCATAAGTGCGCCACGTCTACCGCGCATACCTATAAGCCCAGTAACTAAGCTGAATAGGTCCATAAATGAAACTGATCCAGTCGTAGTAAGCGCTGCGTTATTGACTCTTGCTCCCTTTGGACGAAGTTTGGAGATATTTACGCCGCAGCCACCGCCATAACTATAAGTTCTAGCAAGGTACTTTGCTGTGTCAAAGATAGATTCGATGCTGTCTTCGACCTTCGGCATTACATAGCAGTTCGATAGAGTGATCTTTCTGCCAAGCTTGTCAAGGCCGCGTCCTGCAAGTATCCTGCCCGCTGGCATAAACTTTTTATCGCTAATAGCCTTTTTTATATATTCATTGCCGCCACTAACCCTAGTAAGGAAATCGTTGAAAGTCTCGCTATCGTAGCGATATTTCTTTTCGTATATGTCCCTTTGAAGAGCTGTCATGTCCCAGCCCTTTTCTCTAAGCTTAGTTCTTTCTTGTCTGTAAAGAATGTATTTCTTCGCAACTTCTGGTCTATACTTCATTAGAGCAAGTTCAACTAAGTCTTGAATGTCCTCTATGTTGACAAGGTCCTTGCCATTAACCTCTTCAAATACTTCACTCGCGATCTTTTGAGAAACTTCTTCATCGACCCCTTTTTCAGTTTCTTTCATCGCCTTTTCGATGGCAATTTTGATCTTGTCTTGCTCAAAATCGACAACATTGCCATTACGCTTTTCTACCTTTAACATAAGTCCTCCTATCTATATATTGTTTAAAAATTATAACTACATACTAATTATAGTATAAGCAGCATGATTTTTCAAGATAATAATTATGAAATTATCTTCATAAATTTATAGATAGATCAGCTTTATGCTAATGGCCTTGCTTATAGAAATTGGAGTAAAATAAAAATAATACTAAAGAATGATTTTTTGATTTTTTGTGAAAATGGATTTTCTACTTCCCAAAGTCAAATATTTTTAGAGTTTGGGAAATAGGATTGGGCAAAGCATTGTAATGACTTGATTGTGAAATTAGCAAAAAAATTAGCTTGTAATAATCTATTACAAGCTAATACAAATATTCTTACTAATTATTAATTAAAATCGGTAACACTATCGACAAAACCATCACAACACAAAGTATCATTGCGAATGTTCTTGCGAGTGACTTACTCTTTCTCCATTTGCGTTTCAATTTACTCATACTCTCCTCTTCCTCTGTTTTATTCTAGTCTTTCTTTTATCACAGAAAATATTATACTATGTTTATAAAATTTGTCAAGGCTTTTTACAAAATATTTTCGCAAAGCTAATAATTTTTACAAATAAACAAGTTTTATTAATTTCATGTAATTATAGTCGACGATGACGTTGTAGTAGCCAGCTAGGTATTCGTTTGTCGCGTCATCACCTGTGTCTGCAAGCAAATTGCCGCCGGCGATGTTATTAATCTTCGACTGTGTCGCAATGACTATAATATTTTCCTTGCCAACTTCTCTTATGACTCTCGAAGAAAACTGCTGATTGCCACGGCCAAAAATGTAGCCTTGTCCGCCAATGATGGTAACGATAATCTTTCTCTTCGGATACTTCATAAGCGCTTCGTAAATGTCTTTTTCGCTCGCATCTTTTTTAATGAGCTCCTTATTATATACAAGGTCGACGCCAAGAAGTGAATTTTCAAGGCCTAGAAGGTTCATAACAGGGCGTATACTTGAGCCACTTCCGACTATATATAAGGTGTCGTCCTTCATCTCATCAACGACATATTGAGCGATGGACTCAAGATCTGTGTTCTCTGATGCACTTTGAGGGCTCTTACCCACTTGCATCATTCTTCCCTTGTTAACTACATTTAGCGCGCCATAAAGCTTCACGTTCAAAACTTCGTTTCTGAACGCTTCCTCATCTATATCCATGACTTCTGACTCGATTATCTCGTAGGATTCATCTAATAAAAAGGCTCTGATGACTTCTGAAGCGGACTTTGGTGAAACACCAAAGACGGAGCTATGCATCTTAGTGCCTGCAGGTATCCCGATTACAGGTTTTGTTAGGCCCACAGCATCGTAAACGTCACGAGCTGTGCCGTCGCCCCCTGCAAATACAATTAGGTCCACGTCCCTCTTAAGTATCTCTTTCAAAGCCATTTTCGTATCTTCCGCCGTAGTATTAGCCTCTGTCTCGTAAACGACCTCATAATTTAGTCCAAGCTTTTTCATCTCGTCCTCGCCGAGCCTGTGATTGCCCGTATAAACCTTGAACTCATCCTTTATATCAAGTAAATGGCTGAAAGCCTCTTCGCACCTCAAGTGCGCCTTTTCACTCGCGCCACGCTTTATCGCTTCTTCGTATATAGCCTCGCCGTCCGAGCCCTTTAGGGCAACCGAGCCGCCGACGCCAGCCTTTGGATTAACAATTAAACCTATTGTCTTCACTGTAAACCACCTTTCCGTCCTTTATTGTGTACTTCACCTTTCCCTTTAATTTTTCACCTATGAATGGCGAATTTTGAGACTTAGATGAAGATTTTTCATATATATACTCTTCGTTAATGTCAAAAATCACTAAATCAGCCCTCGAGCCGACCCTTATGCTGCCCTCTTCAAGTCCATAAAGCCTTGCAGGATTGACAGTTAGCATCTTTATAATTTTTACTAGATCAATACCATGCTTATGGTGAAGCTCATCTATTGCAAGTGGCAGAGCTGTTTCAAGACCTATGATACCGCTCGGAGCGCTGAAGAAGTCCTTAGCCTTTTCCTCAGCCGCATGAGGCGCATGATCAGTCGCGATTATGTCTATGGTACCGTCCTTGATAGCTTCGACTATCGCCTCTCTATCGGCAGCCGTCCTTAGTGGCGGATTCATTTTTGCCAAAGTGCCGTGTTTTTCAACAGCATCCTCTGTTAATGTAAAGTGATGAGGAGTGACCTCTGCAAATATTTTATCCGTGTATTTTTTGTAATTTCTAATAATTTCAAGTGCATCCGCAGATGAAATGTGTTGGAAGTTTAATTTTGAGTCAGCTTTTACTGCAAGATAAGCATCGCGAGCCACCATAACAGCCTCGGCAATAGCTGGAGCTGTTTCATTTTTGCCAGCCTTTTTAATAAAAAATGGATCTTCCTCATGTAAACTGATTGGCGCATCATACTTTTTCGCTTCGATTAGAGCGTCGTATAATAGTTTCGCCTTCATTATAGGCTTGCCATCATCAGTAAAACCGATTGCCCCTGCCTTGTAAAGCGCATCCATATCTACAAGCTCCTCGCCCAGCATGCCCTTAGTCACGGTAGCATTTTGATAAATCTTTACGCCTAAGTCCTTTGATCTATTTAATATATCTTCAAGCGTTTCAGTATTATCAACCACAGGCTTTGTATTTGCCATAAGAAGTACTGAGGTGTAGCCGCCTCTCTTAGCTGCGGCTGCTCCCGTAGTCAAATCTTCCTTATAAGTTTGGCCGGGGTCCCTAAAGTGCACGTGCGTATCTATTAGCCCGTGTGATATATAAAGTCCTTCGCCATCGATCACGCAAGGATCATCTTTTTCAATTCGCTCTTCAATCGCAGTCACTATGCCATTCTCAATAAGCATATCGACTCGTCTTATGCCATTTGCAATTGTATCAATAAAATTAATATTTTTAATTAACATAAAAAACCTCCATCAGCATTTTAATATTTATACCCAAAAGGGATGAATTTTGTGCGCCTTTATGTTATAATATAAAAAAAGGAGGAATTACAATGGCAGAAAAAATTTCATGGCTAAGCCTTTCAAACGATGTGCTTGAGGACGTTACAAGCTACAACGAAGAGTACAAAGACTTTTTAACAAAAGCAAAAACTGAAAGACTAGCAGTTAAAGAAATCATACGCATAGCTGAAGCTAACGGCTTTAAGGACTTAGAAGAAGCTATCAAAAACGGAACAAAAGTTAAGAAGGGCGACAAGCTTTACTTAAATAACAAGGAAAAATCAGTTTTAATGTTCGTTATGGGCGAAAAGAAACTTGAAGAAGGCCTAAGAATAGTTGGCGCTCACATAGACAGCCCAAGACTTGACCTTAAGCCAAATCCACTATACGAAGCAAGCGAACTAGGCTTTTTAAAGACTCACTACTACGGCGGAGTTAAAAAGTACCAATGGACTACAATCCCACTAGCTTTACACGGTGTTGTTTATACAAAGGATTTAAAGAGAGTAGATATATCTATAGGTGAAGACGATGACGATCCAGTATTTACAATCACAGACCTACTAATCCACCTATCACGTGAACAAATGCAAAAGAAACTTGCTGAAGGTATACTTGGCGAACAATTAAACGTGCTTATGGGCTCAATACCATTGGCAGATGACGATGACGACGATGACGATAAGAAAGACAAATCAAATCGCGTTAAAGCCAATGTTATGAGAATCATCAACGAAAAATATGGCATAGAAGAAGACGACTTTAAAGTTGCCGAAATCGAAGTAGTTCCAGCAGGCAAGGCTCGTGACCTTGGTATAGACAGATCCATGATCTTCAGCTATGGCCAAGACGACAGAGTTTGCGCATTCGCAGGACTTAAGGCTATACTTGACATGAAGCAAGGCGAGCACACAGCTCTAGCCATGTTCATGGATAAGGAAGAAGTTGGCTCACAAGGAAACACTGGTATGGCAAGCTACGTTCTTGAAAACGCTCTACACGAGTTAGCAGCACTAGAAGGCGAATACTCAGCTCTTACAGTTAGAAGATGCCTAAAGAACTCTTGGGTACTTTCATCAGACGTAACAGCAGCTTATGACCCTAACTTCGACTCAGTTTATGAAAAGAACAACACAGCTGTATTAGGCGGCGGTATCGCAGTAGCTAAGTACACTGGATCAGGCGGAAAAGGCGGCTGCAACGATGCAAACGCAGAATTCTTAAGAGATGTAAGAGATATCTTTGACAAAGCAGGCGTTGCTTGGCAAACAGGCGAACTTGGTAGAGTTGACGCAGGTGGCGGCGGAACTATCGCATACCTACTAAGCAAGTACGGCGCAGAAGTTGTTGACTGTGGTACAGCAGTTTTAAACATGCACGCACCAAACGAAGTTACTTCAAAGTTCGACACATACATGTCATACAAAGCTTATAAAGCATTCTTTGAATAAAATACATGAGGCACCTTAATTGGTGCTTCTTTTACATATGAGGAAAATTATGAAAGATTATAAGATTATAGATGAAAAATATTTGACAAGCACTTACCTAAATGACCTAGGTGTCACAAACATCATGAGCCTTAAGCCCATCGACATAAAAGGAGATGAAGACTACTTTTTAAACGAGCTTCCAAAAGTACTTGAGCATATCGGCCTTGATTATAGCAGCATCAACGTTACACGCCAAGTGCACTCGAACAATATCGTCCACGTTAATGTAAAAGGCGATGGCGGGGTGAATTTCTACGACGAGACAGATGGACTTATAGGGCTCAAAGGCGATGTCCTTGTGATTAAGAGCGCAGACTGCCTACCCGTAATAGTCTACGATAGCGTCAATGCGCGCATCGCAGCCGTTCACTCAGGCTGGAAAGGCACAGCAAACTCCATAGTTAAAGAAGCAATCACAAAGATGGTGGGACTTGGCTCGAGCGCCGCAGATTTGAAAGTTTATGTCGGACCGCATATACAAAAAACTTCATTCGAAGTGATGGACGATGTAAAAAATGTATTCGAGAAGAATTTTAAATACAAAGACATTATTTTTAAAAAAGATGAGAAGCATTACCTTATAGATTTAGGAAAAGTAGTTAAGCTCGATACAATAAGTATGGGAGTTAAAGAAGAAAATATATACATCTCAAAGATAGACACAGTCACAGATAAGCGCTTCCACTCGTATAGACGAGACAAAAAAGATTATGGACTGATGTATACAATGGTTTGTATATAAAAAATGAAAAAATTTGTCCCGGATATTGTATAAAATTCGGGACAAATCACTCAAAAAAACAATGCTAGCTAAAATAACTTAGCTAGCATTTTTATTTTTTCTAACGCACTATAAACGTCTATATTAAGCCATTCTATAAATCAATTCATGCAAATGGCGCGTTTTTATCCAAGTATTTGGCGCGTTTTTATCCAAGTGTTTGGCGCGTTTTTATCCGTGTATTTGGCATTAAAAAAGAGCAGCTCACACTGCTCTTACAAATACATCTATTCATTTGTTATGTTCTTGATCCACTTCTTCGAAATTACTCTCGGTAATCCTATGGCTGCCTTGGCAAATTCTTCGCCGCACGCCATCAAGTACACGTAGTGAAGCGGTAATTTTAATACTACTGCTCCAAGGAAGGCTAGTGGCACACCTATAAGCCAAACGCAACTCATCTCAAGCGCCATGGAGTATCTTGTGTCTCCACCGCCTCTAAATATGCCGACTATAAGGGTCGAGTTATGTGTCTTAACGAAGAGTGCAATACCCATGGTGATGAATAAATCTGCGGCTATGGCTTTTGATTCTGGCGTGATATTTGGGAAGATGACGAAGAAGGACTCTCTAAATATGATCATCAAAGCGCCGAGTACAATTCCTGTCAAGGCTGAGAGCTCTAGTAACCACGTTCCATATCTATACGCCTGATCCTCGTCGCCCGCGCCGATTGAGTTGCCGACTATAACTGTACAAGCGCCGGCTAGTCCCCTAGCTAAAACAAAGAAGATGTTTTGCACTGTCATACCTATCTGCAAGGCTGTAACGCTCCTTGTTCCTAGCTTTGCGTAGGCTATCTGATAAACTATTTGTCCTAGGGACCAGAATGTTTCGTTCAAAATTACTGGGCCCGCTGTCTTTAGGTAAAGCTTTTTGAAATGGCTGTCAAAGGTAATGAAGTCCTTAATCTTGCCTTTTAGTGGACTTCTGTGCTTTTTAAGTGCTATATATAAAACGATAAATTCAAGTATACGAGCAAGGATAGTACCTAGCGCGCCACCCGCTACGCCCATAGCTGGAAAGCCAAGTTTACCAAAGATGAAAACGTAGTTAAAGAAGGCGTTTCCGAAGAAGGCAAATGTCGATGCAATTAAAGGCGTCTTTGCATTGCCTATGCTTCTCATCGATACTGAATAAATAAAGTTCACTGCTGTAAGTATATATGAGAAGGAAACTACTCTAAGGTATGTAACGCCGTAAGGGATTACGTTTGCGTCATCTGTGAAGATCCTCATCAGCTGTTCTGGTATAGCTAGCGCCAATATTGTGAATATACTTGCCACGATCACGGATAGCATCAAGGCCATGCCATGTGATTTTCTCACGCCTTCGTAGTCTTCCTTGCCATTGTACTGAGCAATCATAACTGAAGTACCTGTCGCTATCCCGAAGCAGATAAGCGTCATAAAGAAGAAGATTTGGTTTGCAAGACCAACTGCCGATATCGCATAGTCCCCTAGTGACGATATCATCGTTGTATCCAGTGTATTAAGTACACTTGCGAGCAGATTTTGAAGTGCGACTGGCACTGCAAGGCTATATACTAATTTTAAAAACTTTTTATCCTGAAACATTTCACGTAAATTTTTCATATAACTCATCCTTTCAATTCAATAATTTTATCATTTACAAGATGACTTGTCAAGACATTTCGCCTTACGAATGGAAAAGATCTTCCTCCATATATATAAATATATTTTGCAAAGAAAAAAGAGCCTGGCTAGAGGCTCATATTTCTAATAACTAATTAAAAATTACTACTTTTCTTCCATTACTAGTATTTCTTCATCAGCTTCGTTTTTTGCGTCTTCAACAGCTGCTTCGTAAGCTTTGTAAACTTTTTCTTCGATGTCAGCTCTTGCTTCTGTGTTGATTGGGTGGGCTACGTCTCTGTAAGTACCATTAGGTACCTTTCTTGAAGGCATTGCAATGAATAAACCTTCTCTTCCTTCGATAACTTTGATGTCGTGAACAACAAAAGCGTTATCAAAAGTAACTGAAGCTGTTGCCTTTAAGTTTAAACCTTCCTTGTCAACTAGTCTTACTCTTACGTCTGTGATTGTCATTTTCTCCATCCTCCTAATTCAGCTAAAATTTGCTTGATTTTTATCATAATATATATTATGATAGTTATATAAGCGAAATTATAAAATAGCTTATATATATATTATACTAAAGAGTTGAATTATTTTCAAGTACTTTTTATATATTTAGGAGGAAAAATGGGATTTTTTTTGAAAAAACACAATATTGATAATATATTTTTCATAGGCATAGGCGGAATAGGCATGAGTGGACTTGCTGAACTGCTTATCTCGGAGGGCTGCAAAGTTAAAGGCACTGACACAGGTGAATCACAAATCATAGAGAGACTTAAGAAGATGGGCGCCGTTGTATACAATAAGCACGAAGCAAAAAACGTTGAGTCATCAAAGGTAGTTGTTTACACAGACGCGATACGTCCAGACAATCCAGAGCTTTTAAGAGCAAAGGAGCTTGGCCTTGAGATTTATGACAGAGCAAGCTTCTTAGGCGAAGTGATGAAGCTCTTCCCTAACTCAGTTTGCGTTTCAGGCACACACGGCAAAACCACTACAACATCGATGATTGCTTCAATCACAACACATACGCAAATGGATCCAACCATACTTTTAGGTGGCGAACTTGACGAAATTGGCGGCAATATCAGGATAGGTAAAGGAAACATCATTGTCAGTGAAGCCTGCGAGTACAAGGCAAACATCTTAAAATACAATCCTACCATGGCCATGATACTAAACATCGACGAAGACCACTTAGACTTTTATAAAAACATCGAAGACATCATCGCCACATTCAAGAAATACGCTGACGACGTGCCATCAACTGGCTACGTCCTATACAATAAAGACGACGAACACGTTATTGAGGCCATCAAAGACGTTAAGGCCAAAACCATCAGCTTCGGTGTTGACTCTGATGCTGATTATAAAGCTGAGAACATCACTTATGATGAGAATGGCTGTGCGAACTTCGATTTAATTCACAACAACGAAAAAACTGAGATCAAGCTAAGCGTTTTAGGTAAGCATAACGTTTATAATGCGCTTGCTGCCATCGCCATGGCGAATACTTATGGCGCTTCACTACAAGATATTAAGAAGTACATCCTTCTATACGCTGGCGTTCACAGAAGGATCGAGACAAAGGGCTACATCGGAAGCGTGCGCATCATAGACGACTACGCACATCACCCAACAGAGATCATGGCGACACTTGAAGCCGTGAAGAAGATGGCTAAAGGCAGGATCATCACCATCTTCCAGCCACATACCTTCACTAGAACGCAAAAGCTTCTAGAAGGCTTTGCCGAAGCGTTTAAGAGAAGCGATGTAACCATCATCACAGACATTTACGCTGCGAGAGAAAAGGATACAAAAGTCGTTCACTCCAAGGACCTAATCAAGTCTATGAAGGAGCACGGCTACGATGCGATGTATATCTCGAAGTTCGAGGACATCGAAAATTATCTTCTTGACAATCTAAGGGAAAACGACATCATCTTAACTGTCGGCGCGGGCAATATCTACAAGCTTGGCGAGGACCTTTTAGAGATTAAGGAAAAATAATATAATTATAGAATAGTTTTACAAGGCACACAGCGATGTGTGTCTTTTTTTATGCTTATGGCCTTGCTGCGATAAATGTTTTGCCACGATTATGGTCTTGCTCCTCTGCTTATTTTTTCACTTTGCTAATGGTTTTGATACGATTTTTATTTTTGCTATCTTTAGTAATTTTACTTTTGAAAATGGTTTTGCTATGATTAGCAATTTTACTTTTGAAAGTGATTTTGCTATGATTAGCAATTTTACTTTTGAAAGTGATTTTGCTACGATTAGTAATTTTGATTTTGCTAATGGTTTTAACACGATTTTTATTTTGCTATCTTTAGTAAATTTGCTTTTGCAGAACGATGCCTTTTTAGTGAGAAAAGTGATTTTCACGAGCGCAGCATTCGGAGAAAACTGTTTTTAGTGAGAAAAGATATGTTCCAAAAGCAGCGCATTGAGACAAATTGCTTCAATTGCTTTGCGTAGGACGACGGCCAAAAATCCATCTAGTTGAGCGCAGCGAACGAATATGGATTTTTAGTCGGACAAGCTTAGCAATTGTCAATTTGTTGAACTAAGCTGCGTGGAACTATCTTTTCGATGTGCAAGCGAAGGAAAACACTTTTCGATGTGCAAAACAATATGAGTGAAATAAGTAAAAGCGCCCCACCATTATCATAGCTAGACCATTCGTAAAATTAATACTTAAGGCGTTAAGTATAATAATTTCTTATGCTATTAATAAAAATTTATCATCTTTCAATCTATTTACTCTTTATTTACTTCTATGATATAATAAAGAAAAGGAGGGAATAATATGATTAATACATATTTAGCATTTAAGCTAGAGCCCATCGTCAAGGCGATCAACAGTGTTTTATGGTCAAAGTTTTTGATGTATGCGCTTCTAGCTTTGGGTATATTCTACACTATATATCTAGGTTTTCCGCAGATCACTAAGCTTGGTCTTGCGTTTAAATACGCTTTCGGCGGATTATTTAAAAAGAAAGACAAAAAAGAGAAAAAAGATGATGTCGAGGTCGAGGTAAACTCTTTCCAAGCGCTTGCTACGGCGATTGCCGCTCAAGTTGGTACTGGTAACATCGGCGGTGTAGCTACTGCTGTTGCATCTGGTGGACCGGGTGCGATTTTCTGGATGTGGGTTTCTGGTATACTTGGCATGTCAACTATATTTGCTGAGGCAGTTCTTGCTCAACTATATAAGGAAGAAAGAGACGGCGAGCCTGTCGGCGGACCATCGTACTACATTTCCAAGGGTCTTAATTCAAAGGTCTTGGCAAGTATATTTTCAGTCGCTATAATTTTAGCTTTGGGCTTTGTCGGCAACATGGTTCAATCGAACTCCATAGCCCTAGCTATGTCGAACGCGCTAAATGTTAATGCGCTTTATATCGGTATCGGACTTGCGGTTCTTGTTGGCTTCGTCGTTATGGGAGGCGTCAAAAGAATCACGTCTATGGCTGAGCTTGTAGTGCCTTTCATGGCGCTTATCTACATCATCGGTTCATGCGCTATCCTATATATATACAGAAATCATTTGGGACTAGTTTTTTCTGGCGTATTTAGAGAAGCCTTCTCAACTGAAGCGGTTATCGGCGGTATGGCTGGTACTGTTATGAAGGAAGCGATTAAAAATGGCGTTGCGAGAGGACTTTTCTCGAACGAAGCTGGTATGGGCTCAACACCTCACGCTCACGCAACTGCAAAGGTTAAGGACCCTTGTATACAAGGTTTTGTAGCGATGGCTGGCGTTATTGTTGACACTATCGTTATCTGCTCAATCACTGCGCTTATAGTTCTAGCAACTGACGCTCACATGTCGGGTGCAAAGGCTGTTGCCATCACTCAATATGCGTTCACAGCGGCTTTTGGTAAGACTGGAACCATATTCCTAGCAGTATCACTAATGTTCTTCGCCTTCACAACCATAGTCGGTTGGTACATGTTTGGCGAGATGAACATCCGCTACCTATTCAAGGGCAAAGGGGCCATCAACGTATATAGAGTGCTTGTACTTATATGCATCGTCGTTGGCTCGGTATTCGGCTCAAATCTAATTTGGGACCTTGCCGATACATTCAACGGCTTCATGGTCATCCCGAACCTTATCGCTCTGTTCTTACTTGCGCCTCAAGTAAAAAAGGCGTACAAAAACTATTTGCGTAGAAAAGACATGGGCGAATTGGATTAATTTTGTATATTGAAAGGCTCTCAACATATGCTGAGAGCCTTTTTTACGTGTATAGAGCTATAATATTATTATAAAACTATTTGTCAAAATTTGCTTTTAGTAGAGCTTCGATGCTATCATAGCCAGATGGATCAAGATCAGTCATGCTAGCAGTATACTCGCCTTTTGAGTCGATGACAAGAACTTTATTTTCATTGTTAAGCTTGTATTTAAAAGCAAAGATGCTGCTTAAGTAGTCTATGTCAAAGTAAAGAGTCTCGTCAATGACCTTCACTTCTTCAGGTGCGTGCTTCTTGTAGGCAAAACTGTCAATTCCTTCGTCGTCACCGACGAAGCTGTAGCTGATATTGTAGCTTTCATTATAAGTATAGGAAAACTCCATGCTTCCAGGGTAAACGCCGTAGATGATTTCGTTGTCGTTAACGAGTTTTGAGTAGTCAGTCACTTGATCAAGAGCCTTGTCGTCAGCATATTCGCCACTCTTCCAAGCGCGAACCATGATCTTGTTAATGCCAGATGCGTTAAATAACCTTCCGCCAATAGTCTCTACGTAGCCGTAGTCTTCGCCGTCAACACTTACAGCGTATTCGATTTCTGCATCTTCATCTATTTTTTCTTCTGTTTTTTCATTTTCCTCGTCAATAGGCTCCTCGCCCTCTCTGGTCTCAGGCACTGCCTCTTCATTTGCATCCGCTTCTTCTATGCCCTTCTTTATAGCTTCCTCCTTGCTTGGTCCGCCGCACGAGACCATAAACATGGATAGAGCGAGTAAAATTAATAATATTTTTTTCATATAAACCTCCTAAACTAGTTTATTATAAGCCTTCTTTTGAAGATCATCAAGCCTTTCCTTATTGCCCTTCGCCATAGCGCCAGTAAAAGGCACCTCATAAAGCACTTTGGCTCCTAGATGAACTAAAGTAATATTTGCTTTGCTGCTTTTATAATCCACAGTAAAATTTTCAATCTCGTCCCAAGGCATCAAAACAAAATTTCCCTTCACAGAATTTGAAATTTCCTTCTCATATATACCCTTTTCACTAAAATATAATACAAAAGATCTAGCACTGTCCATAATATAATACAATTTACTCAAAAGTAACTTAGCTAAACCCCTTTTGAAGTCATTGCGTTTTAGCGTAAATAAATAATTTTTATCATCATTAAAATCTTCTTTGACCTTATCTGCGATTTCACTCGCAGTATTCATTAAAAGACCCATGTCTATACCTCCTACTTAAAAATAAATACTTCCTTAATGTCCTTGCCTAAGACCTTGCAAATCTTGTAGGCAGTCTCAAGACTTGGGCTGATAGTTCCCGCCTCATACGCCATGATGGATCTTCTCTTTAAGTCCACCGCCTTGGCAAGCCTGTGCTGCGAAAGACCTTGCTCCTTTCTAAATTCAGCGATTCTGTTTTCGATTATAACATCCAAACTATCACCCCTTATAATTATGGTTACATTTATAGTACTAAATATGTTACATTTATAGTACCATAGTCATGGATCTTTGTCAATAGTTTTTTTGTAAATATAAAAAAGTGACCTAGAATTAACTAAGTCACTTTGATTATGGGATTGAGTTATCCTAAAATTTCGGATAAGTCATTTCCTATTTCAGAAAAATGCCATTATGGCAATAATTCTAAATAGGATTTATTTAAAGCTAATTAATTCTTCTTCTTTTAATTCGTAGTAAACAATAGATTGCTTCTCTCCAAGCTGATTCGTCCACGAGTCATATTCAATACGAATTTTCTTAAAGCCAAGCTTTTCGTAAACGTGCTGAGCTCTTTCATTATTTAGATTTGTCGTTAGGAATATGGTCTTCGCGCCCATTTTGAAGAGCTCTTCTATAAACAAAGTAAGTATTACTCGTCCAAGCCCCTTCTCTTGATAGCTACTATCGCATATCTTTATACCTATCTCGCATCTATCATCATCAGAAAACTCATAATTCATCTCGCCAATGGCCTTGCCTTTGTACTCAATCATCAGTACTCTGTGAGTATCAGTGTAATTTTTGATCTGCTCCTTGATTTTCTCTTCATTAGTATTCACTCCGTTCGGGAAACCTGCGTGAGCCATGACAGAGCCGTCGTTCCACCAAGATGCGAGCTGAGCCGCATCAGTATCAACCACATTTCTAATTAATATGTCTTTGTAAATTATCTTCATAAGTACTCCTATATCTCTATATTTAATAATTTACATATATTTTTATATGCAATCTTCTCCATATCCTCATCTGAAAAATTCATTTCATCCAATATATTGCAGTATCTTTCGTAAACATCTTCTGCCTTTGTGTTATAAACTTGTGGAAAGTCAGTTCCAAAGATAAGCCTATCGGCACCGAATGCTTTTAATATACGTTCTGTCATATCTCTACCATATATTTCATATAGCTTTGGCAATATATATGAAATATCCACGTAAGTAAGTGCACTTAGCGCGTCTTGCCACTTCATTCCGCCAAGATGTGAGGCTATAAAAGTTATGTCAGGAAAGACTTGTATCATCTTGTTAATTCTATCTGGAGCACAGTCGTCGTGAAAGCCGATCATGGTTGGATTTGAGTGCACCATAACTGGAATTTTGAGTTCAGCCGCTTTACGAAGAACAGGGACCATCCTTAAATCATCGAATGGAATGTTTAAATTGTTCGGATGAATTTTAAGACCCGAAAGGCCATTGTCTTTAATCGCAATTTCTAAATGATTTGGTGCAACGTCTAAGATATATGCACCGTTATTTTGAATGTCAGCAAAGGCTAAGAACAAACCATTAGACTGCTTTACTTGTGATGCGAGCCAATTGTTATTCGTAACAGTTTCTTGATACATGTATGTATCGTTTGTTGGCTGCAAGATAAATTTCTTGACGTTGTATTCTTTAGCAATTTGCTTAAAATAACTCTTATTTGAATATGTCCAGCAGCTCTCCTTGTCATCTTTAAAAAATTCTCTAAAATCTTTTGTAACAAGATGAGCATGTGCATCAATTTTCGGAATCTCTTTCCACTTCATATTATCACCTCTATATAATTCAATAATACCACGAAGGCGGCTAAAAGTAAAGAAAAGTGACGAAGAATGAACTAAGTCACTGTGATTATGGTTTTGAGTTATTCGAAATTTTCGAATAAGTGAACCTATTTCGGAAAAATGCCATTATGGCAATAATTCTAAATAGTATTTATTTTTGTTCACTTATATCCTTTCTCTATACTCCTTCAAATTATTCTTCATAAGTCTCTCCCACTCATTAAGAACATCTACTAAGCCAGCTACATCCATCTCTTCTTCAAGCACGAGGCTATCTTTGCCTTTTTTGATTACGCCTATGTATTCTTTTTGAAGCTTTTGTGTTCTCTTCATAAGTTTATCCTCTTCAATAAGTATAAACATAGTCACTAAATCAAGTAGAGCCGCTCTAAACAGCGTATTCATTGACTCTCTTAGTTCCTGCTTAGTAATCACACGTTTTGAAAAATGGATTATATCCTTTTTAAGTGCGCCAAGATTTTCTATAGACTTTAAGAGCGGCTCCTCCATATCAACGTCCTTAGCATCGCATTTTTCAAGATGTGCAAGCTGCGTCACTTCATCAAGCCTTTCCTTAAGCTCCTCTGCAGTCCAAACGAATTCGTCAGGCTCGTCACTATCATCATATTTATTATTTATAAATCTAAATCTATTATCCTTGTAATCTTTAAAAATTATCGCATGCTTATTGCCTGGAGCAATATTAACACCGAGCATATAGTTTTTATCTGATGCTTCTAATATTTTCAAAACTTCATCTTTATCATATTTCTCTTCAATAAATTCATAGCCAAGAGCATTTAGATAAATATCAAAAATCTCTTTTGACTGCAGCATAGGACCTGCCAAGTAAGAAGCTCCATCTTTTAATAATAGGTATGGTAAATAAATCGCATTCGCAATTACGAAATCTTCTGTGTCAATGCCTTTCAAAAATAATAAATTAGCCACGCCCGCGTAAGAGCACGACGAATTAAAATACATATATTTCATATACTATCTCCTTTCATTCCAATATCAACTGTCTTCATTAAATAATACCACGAAGGCGGCTAAAAGTAAAGAAAAAGTGACCTAGTATAAACTAAGTCACTTCAAGCTCTATTTACTTAACTTTTTTGCGCAATAGTGATGCCATAAAGAAAAATAGCATTCCTAGTACTGCTGCTAGTATTATAGCTCCACCTGGTTTCACGTCGTAGTAAAAACTTGCTGTGATACCTGATAGCATGTACACTAGTCCTAGCAGTATCGTGATTAGAAGCGTCTTCTTGTATGAGCGTGCAAGTATAAGACTTGTTGCTACTGGCAAAACCACTAGCGATGTCAGCATTAGTGCACCTACTAGCTTCACCGCCATAGCTATGGTGATGGCGCTCAGTAGTGTGAATGCTGCATTTACTAATCTTACCTTAACTCCTGAGAGTCTTGCAGTGTTTGGATCTATGGCGATGGCAAGTAGTCCTGCGTACTCTTTGATGCTTGCAAATACTACAAATACAAAGACTACTAGTGAATTAATCACGTCCTGCATCGATACTGAGGCGATACTACCAAATAGGTATGAATCAAATGATGTTCCTCCCGGAGCGAAGTCCGATAGTATCGAGGCTACTCCAAGGCCTATACTCATGATTATGGCTGTTGCCATGTCGCCGTATTGAGGGAATTTATGGCGAATAATCTCGATTAGAAAGGCTGCAACTACGCATATGACTAGCATGCCTATAAGTGGGTCGAAGCCTAGTATAAGGCCCATACCTACTCCTGCTAGTGCAGAGTGCGATAGTGCGTCACCTATCATCGAAGTTTTTCTATTTACCATAACTACGCCTATGGCTGGCACCATGATTGATAAAAAGAAGGCAACTACGAGCGCCTTTCTCATAAATGCATACTCTAGCATGTCTTCGCCTCCTTTTTAATCTCTAATTTCTCTAGGCCGCCATCCTTTATTTCGTAGATGGCGTCAAGCTTTGTATATGCCATGACCTCGTCTAGGTCATGCGTTACTAAAACTATGCTTGTGCCTTTGTCGTCGTTCAAAGTTTGTATTGTTTTTAAGAAGGAAATTCTACTTTCTTCGTCGACTCCGGCTGTTGGCTCATCTAGTATTAATAGTTTTGGATTGTTTAGCATAGCTCTGGCTATCATGGTTCTTTGTTGTAAGCCACCAGATAACTCGTTAACAGGCTTGTTCTTGTACTCAATTAGCCCCAAATACTCTAAAATCTCGTCTACTTTTTTATAGTGTTTTTTGCGTGGGAACTTGAAAAATCCAAAGTCCTCATAAAGGTTCAAAACAACCATCTCCCTAACGGTGATAGGGAAGCTAACCTTGCTAACAACACTCATTTGCGGCACGTAGCCTATATCCTTGTAGCTTTTATATGACGCTATAGGTTTTTCTAAAATTTCTACCGATCCCTTTTGCGGTTTAAGCTCTCCTAAGAGGTTCTTGATGAATGTTGATTTACCGCTACCGTTCGCTCCAACTATGGCGATGAAATCACCCATCTCTAGCTCTAAATTTATATCAGAGAGAACTTTGTGATCAAGGTATGAAAAGTCTAAATTTTTTATGCTAATTGCTTTCATTTTGTAATTTCATCTCCTCATATAGATTCGTTAGGTTCATCTTCATTAGCTCAATGTAGTCCATCTCATCAATCGTTTGACCAGGTATTATAAACTCCATACTAGCTAGTGGACTTATGTGCGCACCCTCTATCTCCTCAGAAATAACTTTGGCAATGGCTGTCGGCGCACCGTACTCATAAAATATCGTCTTGATATGACCTTTCTTTGCATAGTCGATTGCCCTGACCATACTCCTAATGCTTGGCTCACTCATCGATGTAAGTCCTTGAAGTGGGTACTGCGTTAGTTTAAAGTCTCTAGCAAGATAAGCGAAAGCATAGTGCATTACGATAAACTCCCTCTTATCAAGCTCTTGAAACTTGTCACGAAACTCAGTTTGCATAAGAGTTAGCGTGTCAACCGCCTTAAACCTTCTCATATCAATCATAGCTGCCTTTTTTGGCACAAGATTCGTTATCTCTCTTGCTATGGTGTTAAGGTAAGTCTTCGCATTGTTTATCGATAGCCAAGAGTGCGGATCGTAAGTGATCTTGTCAAGCTTTTGTGAGCTGCCTCTTAAGAGTTCCTCTCCCTTCATCGGATTGTCCTGCATATCGACAAACTCGAAAGACAAGATGTCCTGAGGAAGTCTGTCCGTGTAGACTATCCACTTTCCAGTTTCAGGAAGCACGTAGTTTAGCTCACCCGACTCATGACGCATCTTTATCCTGTATACCTTGCCATCTTCAACGTCAAGCTGCGTTTCTTGGCGAACAATGTCACCTTCTACATTCATTATCTTGCGTCCTTCTTTCATAAGCTCATCTTCACTCATGCTGCCATCATCTTTTTTGAAAGCTATACGCAAGTAGTCTTCGTGAGTGTGACCAAATAATATGTTGTTTCTGTTTTCCTTGTAATCAAATCTTGTCATGAGCTGAAAGTCGCCGATGGCTGCCGCCCCAGTGTAAGAGATGAGGTCAACGTTATCAGACAAAGTCAAAACCTTCAAGTCAGGAAGGTTCTCTTTAATCTTATCAACCCATCTCTCCATGTTAGCTCCGTTAACAATCAAAAGATCAGCCTTAGCTAGCCTTTTGATGTCCTTAGCAGATGGCTCCCAGCTGTGAACTGTAGCAGACGTTGGCATAAAGCTCTTCACTTCTACATCATCTGCTGCCACCATCTTCGTAAGCTTATATATAGGAAAAAAAGAAGTATAAACCAAAGGCTTGTCCCCGGTCATACCTCTTTCTTCTATAGCATTATCACATGAAAAAAATGTTATTGATACAAGGAGCAAACATAGGAATAATAATTTTCTCCTCATATTAATGAAATTACTCAGTTAATTCTTCAGCAATGTCTTGGCTGTCTACAGATGTTCTGATGTATGTTGGGAACCACTTGCTGTCTTGGTCCTTAATATCATCTAAGTTATCAGTATATCTTGTGTGATAGTGAGCTAAGTGCTCTTCACCGTGGATTTGCATTAAAGCCATGTACTTCTTAACGTCTTTAGAATCAGTTTCAAATACGAACCAGTTTAAAGTCTTGTTTCCGTGAGGTACTTCGATAGTGTCAGCTAATTTATACTCAGCCTTAGCAATTTCATTGCCTTCACCAATCTTGCCATCATAGAAAGTGATAGTGTTGCCTTCAATGTGTAGACCCTTGTAGTCAGTTGCTCTTCTTTCTTCGATGCCCTTGATGTAATCATCAGCAGACATACCCTCTTCCTTAGCCTTTTTTTCTATAGCTTCCTTAACAACAGGGTCGTCGTAGTAAGCGTTGATAGAGTTCCAGTCTCCAGCCCACATTTCTAAAGAAACATCTTCAGCTGCTGGAGCTTCTTCGTGATCATTATCATGATCGTGGTCGTGATCGTCATTGTCTTTTTCGTCCATAGTATCTTTAGCGTCAGCAGCTGCTTCAGTCTTTTGTTCTTCATTTGCTGGTGCTGGCGCATCGTTTTTCTTGCATGCAAACATCATAGATGAAACTAGAGTTAGAGCTAATGCAAGAGTTAAAAATCTTTTTGTGTTTTTCATTTAAAACCCTCCAATGTAATATTTTGATTGATGCCTTTCTCCTCTTAGCACTAATCAGTGGTAATTATAGCATAGGCTAACTACTTTGTCAATACCCTGTATGGATGTAATTCTCTTGCTTACGCGGCTTTTCATATAAGCGAATTTTTATATTAATAAATATTAATATTTTCTAATAAAGTAAAATACATATTTTGTTAGCTTTGCCTAACTCAATGAAAAAGCAAAAATATTTCAAAGAATAAATTAATAAAATGTAAAAAAAAACTATGAATTATCATACTTTATAGGTAGTAAATAAAAAAGACAGAACGAGTCTGTCTTTATTATAAACTTAAATTGTATACAGTCAATACTAAGACGAAAGTCTTGTGCACCCCTTCATCCTCAAAGGACGAAACCTGAATTATGTACTCGTGGAACTTCTTGAAGCTTCTCATAGCCGATACGAAGTCGTCGATCTCGTCCTCACTAAGCGTCTTCATCTTGGCAATAGTTGTCTTGATAAAAAGTCTTTGCGCGTGGCAATGCCATTATCAAGGTCTTCTTTAAACAAAATCTCCATAACGCGCCAAAATCTATTTTGCGGATGGCCATAGAAAAAGCCATATTCGCGAGTCTTGACCGATGGAAATGAGCCAAGGATCAGAATTTTCGAATCCTTTGTAAAGCATGGCTCAAGCGGATGGACTATGGTTTTGTAATTATTATCTGTCATAAAATTATCACCTCTATATTAAAAGAAGGCAAATATATTTACTTAGCCTTCTCATAATTTATTTTATTCAGCACTTAAGGCTTCTACTGGGTCTTTCTTAGCTGCTATGCTTGACGGTATAAGTCCTGCTATCAAGCTAAGCGCAACTGATATTGCAATCAAGATAAGCGCCGCTTCTTTTGGAAGCGTGGAGCTAATAGTAGCTATGCCCGTTGCCTTAACCATGATCTTTGTTATAAATATATTTAAAAATGAGCTTATGCCAACACCTATGAGCCCTGAAAGCAAGCCTATAATTAAAGTTTCTGACATAAAAACTTTGTAGATGTCGCCCTTGCTTGCGCCAATCGCCCTTAGTATACCAATCTCTTTTGTTCTTTCAAAGACGGATATATATGTGATGATCCCTATCATTATCGATGAAACGATAAGCGAGACGCCTACAAAGGCTATCAAAACGTATGATATGGCTGCAAGTATGTCTGTGATGGATTTTGAAATGGAGCCGATAAAGTCGTTAAAGTTAAGTTTTTGTGCGCTTTTCTTGCCTTCATTGTACTCGTTAATAAGCTTTTTAACCTTATCTCTATTTTCAAATTCGTCCACATATATCGATATCTTCGATGGATTATTCTCATCGATATAGCCGAGATTTTCAAGGTTTTTCTTGTAAGAATAGTCTTTCAAAAATTCATCATAAACGTCTAAGTAGTCTTTGTCAGTGCCTTTATAAAGCATATAGTCAAGCATGGCTCTGTCATTTGACTCTCTTGTCTTAGGCGCAGCTGGTGCTATAGCATTCATGGCCGCATTAAGCGCTTGCATCTCTACTATCATCTCTTTTTTGTTTTGCAAGATCCATGCGTTGAACTTTGCAAGGCTTTCATCTGGCAAATTATTTAGATAGTCTTTTGCCTGATCCATCTTTTCTTTTTCAGTATCTGCCTTGAACTTAAGTCCATTTAAAACATTTATGTCCTTCTTATCTAATTGCTCCTTAATAATTTCTTGCTCTGAAACATATTTAATCATAGCATCAGTAAATTTACTGCTATAGGCAAGCGGTGTTTGGCTTATATTGGAGTCGTTGTCAGCCTTTTTCCTTGCAATGCCAGCTATATGCATGCTGATAGCAGAGTCTATAAGCTTTTCTTTCTTCTCTTCATCATCCTTGATGCTAATGTAGCTAACATCCTTCTTTTCGTAATAGTCCGATGGAGTGACTACCTTATACTCATGACCGATGATTTCCTTTGGGTCAATTTCAACTTTTTTTATGTCAACCTTTTTATTATCGTCCATATCAGAAAGAATTTTCTTGTATTCTTCCGAGTCTAAAAAGCCTAGCTCGTAGAAATTACTTCTTAAAATTTGATTATTATAATCAGTAAATAATACTAATTCGTCCTCTTTTTCAGACCACTTGCCCTCGATTAGCTCGTATTCATCTAAGACCATTGGCGAGATATTGCCGTCTTTGTCGCTAATAATCTGAGAAAAATTGTCATTGTTCTTTGAAGCTGACAAGCTGAAAAATTGATTAAAGCCAAAGCCGCTCTTCTTTTCAAAATCAGAACCATTAGTATTAATCACTTTGCCCTTAGCATCCTTTGTATAAATATCAAAGCCTCCATCATAAGCGTAAGAAATAAAGTGCTTGCCAAGCTTTTCGTCTAGCTCCGCTTCATTCTTGTCTAGGTAGTCTTTGAACGAGGCAAGGTCATTCTCATAGCCGCTGCCTGATATCTTTGACCTATTTGTAAGACCAATGTCATTTGAGCTAAATTTAGATCTATCCGTAGTCTTTGAAACGTTGTTATCAAGCTTTGTAAGACTAGATAGGTCGATGGATTTGCTCTCAATATCGATTGGGAAAGACTTCAAAGCATTCCTTTGATTGTCAGCAATGTAGTCACTTGCGCCATTTGATATAGATATGATGAGGGCAATCCCGATGATGCCGATGGAGCCAGCAAAAGCTGTTAGAAGCGTTCTTGCTTTTTTACTCAAAAGATTGTTAAAAGATAGTCCTAGAGCCGTTCTTAGCTTAAGAGCTATCTTCGAAATTTTAAAGCTGTCGCCCTTTTCTTCCGCTTCATAAGGATCCGTGTCAGAAATTATCCTGCCGTCCTTTATACCGATTATCCTTGTTGAGTACTCTTCCGCCAAAGTCTTATTGTGCGTAACCATGATGACAAGCTTATCCTTAGCAAGCTCCTTTAGTAAATTCATTATAGATATAGATGTTTCGCTGTCAAGAGCACCCGTTGGCTCGTCCGCAAGTATGATTTGTGGATCATTAACCAAAGCCCTAGCTATGGCTACCCTTTGCATTTGACCGCCAGATAAGGCACTTGGCCTTTTGTGTATGTGCTCCTTTAGGCCGACCCTTTCAAGAGCTTTGATAGCCCTTTCTTCAGCATCGCCAGTATTTTTATTCGATAAAGTCAAAGACAGCTTTACATTGTCAAGTATACTTTGATGATTAATTAAGTTGTACGATTGAAAGATAAAGCCTATCCTAACGTTTCTGTAGTAGTCCCAGTCCTTGTCCGAAAACTGCTTCGTAGATCTGCCATCGATTAGAAGGTCGCCCTCGTCGTATCGCATAAGACCTCCGACTATATTTAAAAGAGTTGTCTTGCCTCCACCCGATTCACCAAGTATAGAAACAAACTCACTCTCTCTAAACGAAATCGATACATTGTCTAAGGCCCTTTGCGAAAAGCCTTCAGTGTGATATATTTTTGAAATATTTTTAAGTTCTAACATATTTACTCCTTTCTCATACTTATTACCCAATAGCCACCTTTGATAATATTTTCATAAGCATAGATAAAAGGCAAACGAGACAAATAAAGCCCTCCTTACAACTAAAGTAAAGAGGGTGCTTTGATAAATTTTCCTTTTTTTGCCCTAAAAAATAAAAGAGCAAGTCTCAGGCGCAATTCTGTGCTATTATTTAATATTGTGCTTAGCCATCTTTTCCTTGAAAATATCAGTGATGATGTTCCTAAGCTCTTCCCTTTCCTTTTCAGGCAAATCGCCCTCAAGCTTTGCAATTGCAAATAGGTCGGGACGTTCATTGGCTATCCTTTCAATAGTTTTACTAGTCGCGTGCTTCCTAACGAAAAATGGTATCTTCTTAATCCAGCCCTCTGGCAATAGCGCAAGAATCTTATCTGCCGCAGCCTTATCGCTAATCTCAGCAGTAGATAGGCCTTTTTCTATTTGTCTTTGTTCTTTTTCAGTAAAATCTTTAATATCCATATTTACCTCCTAATGTATATCTTATAGCTAGTGTATTTTTACTTAATATATATACCCAGATTTATAAGAAATGCAAAAAAAGTTTCTGAATACAAAATATTTATAAATATGGTAATGCTTTGGCAATAAAAAAGAAGAGAGCGATTGCCCTCTTCTTATTGATTTATTTTGTTTTTATCGCTGAAAATTCATACGAAGCGATTGAATCATCACTATTTTAATTTCGCTGGAAAAATTCGATGATTGTGCGAAGTGGACAGACGAAGCAAGCGGAGTGTACTAAACGTACATGAGCATTGCTGAGGAAGGAACAAGCGCAAGGGCGAATTTTAACGCGAAATATTTATTATAACTAGTTCTGGTCGATTAAATATCCGTGGCACCCTAGTCGACTCTCTTGCCAAGCCCCTGCTAACTATCATCTCACTGCCATTGTCAAAGCTATATCTTCCTCCCGCATATTTCGGTAGCCAGCCTTCGTCTGGCGCGAAAGTACCGTTCAAAATGCCTGGGATGCGCCACTGACCGCCATGCGCATGGCCCGCAAGTACTAGGTCAAAGCCGGCATCCTTATACAAATTCACAAAAGACGGGCGATGTGTCAATAGCATCGTAAAAGCCGTATCGTCTCTTTCGTTTTTAGCGCGTTCAAGCTCAGTCACCATGCCATCACCTTCGCCTGTGTAGCGTGCTTCGTCTGGA
Organism: Fenollaria sp. C0166D3; assembly: GCF_056590255.1. Classification (NCBI taxonomy): domain Bacteria; kingdom Bacillati; phylum Bacillota; class Clostridia; order Eubacteriales; genus Fenollaria; species Fenollaria sp. C0166D3. Next base: position 98,352 of record NZ_JBWPVU010000005.1, on the reverse strand, counting down.
TCGTTCAGCCCAGAAAGACTGATTTCATTGCCATTAATAGCGGTGCGAATAGTCTTGCCACCGATGTCCTCAATGCCATTTGCTTCAAGCCAGTCTAGCATCTCGCCTACGCGGCGGCTCCAGTACTCGTGATTGCCAGTGACGTAGTAGCAGGGGTAGCGCTTCGCGATGGCTGTGAGAAATGTTTTTGTGTTATCATCAGGAATTTCGTCGTCAAAGATGTCTCCGCCCAAAAGAATCATGTCCGGCTTTTCTTTATCCACAGCATCTATCAGTGTTTTTTGATCCGCGCCATATTTGCACGAGTGAAGATCCGTGATTAAGGCTATGCGCATATGCGTATTGATTTTATCTGAAGTGATAGTGTAGTGAACTATTTTTAGGCGCACGTCAAAAGCTAGTAGCGCGAGAGCTATTAGCATAGTGAAGATGATGTATTTGATATGTTTTTTCTGTATTTTCATTTATTGCTCCTTTTGAGTTTATTAAAACACTGTCAACAGATATCCATCCACTGCTGCGACGACTATATACATAGGAACTGCTCTTAAAAAGGCTTGGATGTGTTTTTTAGGGTTTTGGTACAAGACCTTTTCTGGGACCTTGCTTAGTCTTATGCGTTTTGTATTTCTCCACCAAAGTAGGTCTATGACGACTAAATCAAAAATGTTTAGCGCCTGACCAAGTATAAGTAAATTTATAAGGTTTTGCATAAAATCTTTTTCGCGTATAAATATTCCAAAAATTATAAATAGTATTAAAAATACTACTAGATTTGCAAACCATGTAACGAGCTTGTTAGCTTCATGGTACTTGCCCTGGTATTCTTGAATTTCTCTGATTCGCTTTTGCACTTCATCTGGATATGAGGCGTAACTCTTAAGATTCTTCTCGTCTGTTCCTGTAGCTAAAAAGCATAGGACAAAAAATATTGTACACAAAATTATTATCTCTATAATTAACATTATTTATCACCTTTGCTTAATTATATCACATTAACAGTAGCTAATAAATATTTTATAATAATTTCAAAGCCATTTGCAAAATAAAAGCACCTATGATTATAGATGCCTTTCATAAATCCTACTTCTTCTTTAGCTCTTCGATGTTTTTATTAAGTCTATTAAGCTGCGTAATAATCATCCAGTTTTGCTCGATTAGTCCTTGCATACCGCTAAATCTTGTAGCTTTATATGTCTTATACATATCTTCTATTTCTTCTTCGTCAAAGTCTCCTAGTTTATAGCGCTCGATGAACTTTTGCTTATCCTCTGCTATCTTTTCTTCTTTTGCTCTCTTATCTGAAAATAGCCCCATAATATCACTCCACTTATATACTAATTTTATTTCTTTTTTATGCTCATACCGATACTCATGCCAAGCATCATGCCGACCGACAAACCGATGGCTATATTGTCAGCATCCATTGCTATGGATACAGCAATTCCTAAACACATGCCTATAGCCATGCCCTCAGACATGTAGGTTTCTTCTGTTTTTTCACCCTTGTCATCACCTTGCCTCTTCTTAGCTGTTTGTATGATGTATACCACTACTACACAAACTAGGAGTAGGGGTAGTATAATTCTTAAAATTTCCATATTTTCACCTCCTATATAACAGTAATACTTTTATTTTATCATTTTATCGAAACAATAGCAAGGGTATCAGACCAACACCCCACCTATTCCTCTCTCGTCATATAATACTCATCGCAGAACTTATCCCACTTCTCTACATATTCCTCATGCTCAAGCAAAATTAAGTCTTTTGCTGAGTATATATTTCTTTTTCTTGCTTCATCAAAGAAGTAGTCGAAGCCATCGAAGTCTTCGCTAAAATAAGCGTAGACGTGCTTGAAGCCAAGGGTATATGCAAGGTAGAGGCGTGTGTGGCCATCTAGGGATACGTATATATCATCGCGCTTCACAACTGGTATGATCACGTCTTCTTCTGTATGAACAAAGCTCTTTACTGCTTCTAATTTATCTTTATCGACAAAGAACTGTATCGGCTGGATTTTGTCTATATCAAGCTTAAAAAGCTCTATGTCTTTGAACTTCTTCACGATTTTGCCGCTCTCGTCGTAAAATTTTGTGATATGCTCTGCATTGAAGCGAAACTCGTCTATGACCTCATCGAAGTAGCTTTCATCGCCTATTATAATAGCCTCGCTCTGTGATATGATTTTAATCTCTATGGGCGCATCGCCATTCGCAAGGTAGCAGCCATGCTGATTAAGTGCTTCTTGACTGAAACGATGGTCGTCGTATGTATTGATTCTAGTTATGTTCATTAACTCACCACCTAATTTACTTGTTAAGTCTATTTTCTAAGTATATAATTTATTTTATCATTTTATCGGAACAATGGCAAGGGTATCGGAACGATATATCTCATTTTGCGGAACGATTGACGTGTTCGTAGTAAAGTGATATAATGAAAGTATACACTTAGTACTTATAGGAGGTGTATTATGTATAGATCTAGACGAATAATTGCTTTTCTTCTTTCTTTAATGCTTATAGTTTTGACATCTGCTGCTTGTGCAAATAAGGATGAAGACCGCTACACAAAGGCTGATCTTGAAGCGATGGATGCACATGACTTGTATGAATTATTAAAAAAGAATGGTTTAGAAGTGGGCGCTGACATTAAGGAAATTCTTTCTGACAAGGAATTGGAAGAGTACATCAAAGAGGATTTTGATTTGCTTATAGAGGGCGCTTGCTCAAGAAGTGATAAGGCGTACAAAAATCTGGCTGATAAAGTGGAGAAAGTTTACAAAAAATTGATTAAGGAGTAGTTTTTACTTAGAAAGTGATATGAAAATGGCGATAGATTTTGCTTCTATCGCCACAAAATTTATTATTCAATATTTATTTTAGGAAAATCAGATGTTAATACATCTACTATTTTGAATTTCAAAACTTGGTCTAAATCAAAGCTTTTTATCCTTATTAAATTCATCACTTAAGCTCTCTCCTGCTTCTAGTATAATGAACTGCTCGTCCCACCTGCCTGAGAACAGCTTTTCCAATAAATAGGTTCCGCCATCTACAAAGTCAAGCTTCGCATCAAGCCAAGCTGCATCTTCCTTGACGGTTCGAACGTAATCTGCTCTTCTGCAGTCATTAATTTTTGTATCGATGATGTCTATCTCGTGGTAATACCGCTTCCAGTCCTCATGGTAACGCTTCTTCGTATCTTCGTCTAAATTTTTAGTGAGCTTATCAAAAGTCGAATGAAAATTTTCTTTCATCGGATCTTTTTCGCGTACATATAGGTGGCCTGGCTCTTTTAAATCACTTTTTACTTCATCTGTGTTTTGCAAAAGAAGCGAAACGCACTCGTCTATCTTTGGCATAACAAGCCTACATGGAGCCTTGATGTCCTTCCACGATCCGCCGCAGTAACCCATAGCGACCAAAATCGTGTCTACGTCCTTGTCCATTGTCATCAGCTTGTGGATGATGTGATCACGCATCTCTTTTGGGTCTCTATGATAAAGACGATTTAAATAAAATACCGGGTAATTCGTTTTAACTTTTCTTTGAGCCTCATCGATGTAGTCTTTTAATGATGAACACCCTAAAATTACTGTTTTTGGCATAGTGTCACTTCCCTTTAATCTAAGTACTTTACATATATTTGACAAGGGTTGTTCTTATCCCATAAATCCGGAAATACTTCTAATTCTTTATATCCGACTGCTTTGTAAAATTTATTCGTTATGTCGTACTCATCGTAATGGCCGGACTGAACGGTTTTTACCTGTGTGTATGTGTAGCCTAAACTCTTGGCTAAGTCTTCATAGGCTTGGTTTAGCTCTCTTCCAGCGCCATGATGATGAAATTTTTTCTTCACGCCCATGACAAAAATCTCTGCACAGTCGGGGCTGCTCGCGCCAAGGACAATAAAGCCAACTAGCTCATCCTTATAAAAGCTTGCTAAGAATGGCTTTGCTTGTGACTCTTGAATGTAGTTTTCTGTGCTCTCGAGCAAGCCGAACCATTCTGGCAAGTCATAAAGCACTTCTCTTGCGATATTTTCTTTTTCTTTTTTATCTATAATTTCTTTTACAATAAATTTCATACTATAATTAGTCCATTATCCTTTCATCGTAATTATATGCTATACGCCATTTTATAAGCTTGCCTATCTATAGAATATCACCACTTATGAGTTTCTCCACTCATCTTGGATGCAAAGAGAATCTCGTAGATATAAAGCTGGATAGTCAGCATAATCAATATAGCAATAGTCCACAGAATTACTGGCTCATATAGGCTATATTTGCCTTTTGTCTGAAATTTTCCAAGCAATGAATCGAAAAATGATCTACTAAGTAATTCATATACTCCATAACCTAGTACTGCTCCAAAAGTATTCGTAATCAAGTCGTTTATATCTGTAGTCCCAAATCCAAACATTTGAATGATTTCTATAGACAATGAAAATAGAAATCCAAGTAATAAAACTTTGGATAAGCTATTATATTGCTCATAGAGTAGTGGCAGAAAAATTCCTAATGGAAGAAACAAAATTACGTTTAAAATTGTATCTTTAGGTCCTCTAATCATATCTATAAAAGGTAGTAATGAAAATCTCGGTGAAAAATTTGCTTTTAAACAAACACCTGTTGCAGACAAAACTCCTACAAGATAAAAAGGAAATATAAAAGCCAAAATTATATGTCCTTTGCTTGGTCTATTGCCAAATGATTTTAATATTATAAAATATAATATTAATAAGACCATAATAGGCAGGTATCCACTTATTACGTGATTAATAATAAATTCTAAATCCATAAAAATTCCTTTCTATTTGTTGTAAACAAGTTGTATCATGTATACTTTAGTTTATTTTAATTATATTTCTTTTAATAATTTCAATGCCAAATACAATTTTCCAAGATCGTGGTTGGCGCTATTAAGTCCCTCTACCTCATAAGAGCTCTCATCTAAAACATCTCCTGCTTCAAGAAAGTTATAAAGCTCAAAGCCATAAAAATCACAAGCTGCTTGTACGCCTGCAAGCTCCATCTCAACAGCTATGCAGCCTTCTGACTTTCTCTTTGCGACAAGCCCACGCGTCTCACGAAGCATAACGTCTGTAGTCCAGACCTTTCCCTTGGTATATGGAGCTTTTTCCTTGATGAAAAATTCTTCAAGCTTATCATGGTTTTTAATAGCAATGTAGTCTGAAGGAGCGGCATAATAATAAGATGCACCTTCGCCCCTGTAAGCCTCTGTGGGTACGATGTACTTGCCAAGAGTCTTTTCTTTGTCAAGGCTGCCGCAAGAGCCAAAGATAATAAATTTATTCGCACCTGTAAGCCAATTAACCTCAACACAGCTTGATGAAGCAAGTGCCGAGCCCATCATGCTAAGGTAGAAAGCAAATTCTTGACCTTCAAAATGGCTTTTATATATTGGCATTGAGCCATTCGCTGAGCCTACTTTAGCAATTTCTTGGCACTCAAAATTATCGAGTATATATTCTACTATCCTTTTTGAAAATATTACCAAGCATTTATCTATTAAATTTTTCTTCTCGCCATAAAAATGTTCTAGACTTGTAATTGGCTCTGTGTCTATATCGTAACTGTCTATTATCATAATTTACCTCTTTCGTTTACACTATACCATTATGAGTAAAGCAATAATTATTCTGCCTGTGCATCAAAAGATTGTTTTACAATCTCCATAACTTGATCTAATTCATCCTTATTCTCCATAAACAATTCTACATCACCATTTCCCCAACGTCCAAGTCCAGTAATATCTCTACAAATGCCATTAGGATCAATAATATTTGAAAACTTCATATTAATTGAAATGCGCAATCTTTGCTTTTGGAAAACAATATCTACAAAATTAGTATCCAGCTTATAGGCAACATATAACTTTTTATATTCCTTTTTTACTGCTGGAGATAGATTCATAATTCGCTTATCCAAAGAATCGAATAGCATCTTTGTAAAATCATTCATATCATATGTTTCCAAAGAATACTTCTGAGTTGTTTTTTCATCCGCTTGATACTTTGCAAGTTCTTCAGCTGTTAAACTTGGATATGGCCAGATATATTTGGCTTTGTTCGCTAATTCTTCTGCTCTCTCCTTTATATGTTTTTCATTCCACTCATTTTGTAAAACAAGAGATTTATTAAGTCTAAGTGCACTTTCTTTAAATCCTCCTGGCATATCCATCTTTACCAAAAAGTTCCTGTCGCTCATCTCAGAGTTATATGCAGTCAAAGTAAGATTACCAATTGTGTGCAAGTACTTTTTCTGAACCTCCTGCCAATTGTCGCCAAGGTCAGCTTGCCATTTTAAAGAAAGATTTTTGTTCTGTGGCATAATATGCTCAATGGTGTAATTTTCTATTATAATTGGAGCTTTGTTTTCAAAATTTTCCAAACTACTAAGAATATAATTTCTATTGCGCATATTGTAAATATCACGACTAACAAACGCAATTTCAAACTTATCGTTATCAGGAAATTCTTTATAAGTATCTTGCATCAAGAAGAATGCCTTAACAGAATTCATGTAATCATTTGATCTAATATAATTCTTCATAGTTGCAAAAGTTTTGTTCAGTGAATTAGTAGGGATTTCACAAATTGAACGTCTTAATACATAACTAATGCAAAGCTTTAGAATTTCCTTGAGCTCGTCTGATGTAATTAGTCCTTCATCACAATCGCGATGAATTTTCAATAAGAATGGATAAGATACTTCCATTTTTAAATCAATAATATCCTCATATAGATTTTTTAAATCTGTATCAGAACTTCTGATAAATACAATGTCTGTATAATATTTTGCATAATCAAGCAAATCTCGGCATAGCTCTCTTATAGTTCCAAACTCGCAATTTAAATGATACAGCTTAAATTCTTCATATACACGTCCCAGTTTTGGAATTCGAGAAAGTTTCATAGTCAAGTAGTGGCGGAAAAAAGCATCCATTACTGTTCCCTGTGTTTCATAAACAAATAGTTGTTCCATAGGTCGCCAAAGATGTTCATACACATATTTTTGTTCAGAAGGCTCTAGCCCCATCAATACATAGTTACGAATCAAATCAGATTCAGAAAGTTCTTTACCTGTTGAATTCAAGCTTTCAAAAATTGCTTGTGCATCATCTACGGCTCGATCTAATGTGATATTAACAATTTGTAATTTTCCGATTGACTCATAAACCTCAGCAGGCTGAATCTCTTTATCGGCAATCTTGCCTACAAAATAATCATAGTTTTCAATCAGCCTTGATTTAGTACCTTCCATAATTGGTTTTTTCTCAATAAGACTTATGAGAATATCTCGATCTGTTTCAGTTAACAAAAGCTTATATCTTTCATCACCATCTTCATACTCATTCTTTAAAAGCATATTATCTATACGTCGAGCATTTATTGTTTTATCATCCGGATTATTTAGTGCATAATCGCGCAAAGCTAAAAGAAGCAGTGTTAATGTAGTCATTCGCTGTTGACCATCTATAATCATATACTTTTGAACACCTGTTGGCATTGCTTGCTCAGCAATATTAACGATAGATCCAACAAAATGACCAATCTTTTTCTCTTTCTGCATTTCTACAATATCGTTCCAAAGTCTTTTGCACTGATCAATATCCCAGCTATAAAATCTCTGATAAACAGGGATTAAGAACTGCTTATTTCCATTTAATATCTCATAAATATTTCCTTTTTGCGCGTCCATATTGTACCTCCATTATTTGTTTTCTCCCTTATATCCTTTCAAGTCTCACAATGCTCTCTTCTTTTTTAAAGATTCTTATTCCACAATATAATCATTAATACTACAAGCAATAAAAGACTTATTTTTTATTCCTATATAATATTCTAAAAATTGATCTAATTAATAATTATATTAAATGGTGCTTTTATAATATTTGTTAAATTATTTATATCAAATCCTGTAATTATTAAAAGGATTAAAACAGGATATAAAGAGTAGAATAGATCTATAGCTCTCAATTGTTTTTTTAAAGCTATTTTCAATAAAACTACAAGATTGATTACAATTAAAATAAAGTGGGCTAAAAGCAATAAAGCAAATATTAAATCTATAAATCTACTTTGAGTGTTTTTCACAAGATGTATATCGTAGATATAATTAAATTTTCCTTCAAATTTAATAAATAATGCTACAAACGATATTATAAGTAAGTGTGAAATTAAAGTAATTATTCTAAGTTTTTTATAGTTTTTCATTTTAATACCTCAAATTTTTAATTATTAGATTTCTTGATTAATTTTAAACTTTAATATACTTACTTGATCTTCCCTTACCTACTTGCTTAATTAAGCCACTGTCTTTTAATTCTTTTAATGCCCTTTCTATAGTTCTTTGAGAAATATCTGGGCAAAGCACAACTATATCTGATTTAGATAATGGCTCTAAAGAATTTTCAAATATCTTCATTACTCTATCTGAAGAGGATAAAGATTTTTCTGATATTAGTTTAAATCTTTCATCGCATTCACTATATGCCTTATATATAACCGAAAGCATATATTTTATAAAGGGCAAGTCGTTATTAGTTCCAGAGTGCCAATTTTCACTAGAAGCTTGCAATTCTTCATAGTAAATATCTTTCGTCTCTTCGATAATCATTTCTAGTGAAATATATCTTCCTACAAAAAATCCATTTTTGTAAAAAAGTAGCAAAGTCAATAACCTTGACATTCTACCATTGCCATCAGCAAAGGGGTGTATAGCTAAAAAATCATGAATCACAGTTGGTATTAATAATAATGGTGGAATTTTTAAGCTAAGGGCTTTATTATAAGCCTCAATCATTGCATCAATATACTTTTCTGTTTCAAAGGCTGATACAGGCTGAAATCTAACTATTTTCTCGCCAAGGGAATTTACTTCAACGATGCTATTATCAATTGTTTTAAATTTCCCTTTATGACTTTCTCCAGAATAAGAATAAAGTTTATTGTGTAAGGTCAAAATATTATTTTTTGTAAATTCAATATTCTCATAGTTTTCATGAATGATGTCAAGAACCTCTCTGTAACCATATATCTCTTCTTCATTTCTATTCTTAGGTTCACTTTTTTTATTCATTAACTTTTCTAGTCTTGTATCATTTGTTGAAATACCTTCTATGGCATTAGATGATTTTGTTGACTGAATTTTCGCTACTTCTACTATTCTATCGAGAACATCAGAAAAATTAGCTACGTATAGCTCCTGTTTTCCCTTATATTCATAGATTTTTGATATTAAATCATACATTTTTGCCGGTATATTTAAATCTAACAGTTTTGAATAATCAAATTCTCTCATACAGTTCCACCACCTTCCTCGCCATTATATCACAAATGGCGTATATAAATCAATAGTGGCGAGATTATTTTCGCCATATTAATGAGTTTGAACATGATAAATCATATTCTTTCATCTGTAATTATATGCTCTACTCTATTATGCTTCGAGCTAAGATAGTTTTTCATAAATGTTGGGTATGCTTTGCATTTATCAAGCTCATCTATAGGCACCCAATGCATTGTCTCTTTAGCGCCTGACGCTGTAGTGCTTTGGCTCGTAAAATTTATTTTGCCCATGGGTTTCATAATGTAGTAGAATGTAAGCTCATGAAAGTCCACTCCTTTTAAGCCAGAGCTTCCGATGAAGAAGTTCTCGTGTATTACAGCAAGGTGATCTACCTCGTAATTAAGGCCCGTCTCTTCAAATACTTCTCTCTTCACGGCTTCTTCAGATGTCTCACCCATGTGAACTGCTCCGCCAACCGAGTAGTAATAGTCGTCCTCATCATTTCTTGCAAGCAAAACGCAGCCCTCTTCTACTATTATGGCTGCCGCCCTATATCTAAATGCTTTTTTATCGTTAATAATAGCGCAATTATTTTCCATAGTTTTCTCCTTTATATAATTTCTCATCTAAGATGCGTAACTTATGGTTCAAATGCAAACAGGTTCCCAAGCTGAATTGAAAATCCAAGTGATTTATACATTTGTATATCGCATTGTGCACAAGCAACAGTCATTGAACTTATAGCACTTGACTTATATGCAAATTGGACTAGCTGGCGTGCTATTCCTTTATGACGAAAGTCAGGACATATGAAAAAATCTTCAAATATTCCACTTGGCATATAATCAAAAGTTGAAAAACCAACTGTTATTGAACAGCAGCCTACCAATGCATCACCTTCCCATGCTCCGAAAAATAATATTTCCCCTTTGCTGATTGCATCTTTCAGACGTTTCTTGGATATATCATTCGGTATATCCTCTCCTATTTCTGCTTTATATTGCTTTTGAAGTTCCCACAAATGATCTATGTGTGAAGCGTCTATTTCCTTATAATCCATTCATAACCTCCAGATAAATTCCTATTATATTATAAATTCAAATTCTTATTTTCTTGTACAATAATGCTATAGTCTACACATGGCTTGCGTGACAAGTATGGATAAAATTATATTTTCCAAAATCTTCATAAGTTGAAATATATTTATTCTCAATTATTTCTAAATTTTTCTAACATTTTATTGAGAACTAATGCATTTTCATATTCTTCAACAAATGCATCTTCTTTATACTGAGGAAAATTTGGGATATTTGGTACTTTTAGATTCTTTAAATACTCTTTTCTATTATACCATTTATTCCTAATAAATTCTATACGCTATTCTTCCTATTCAAATAATAGTACTACTTCAAAGAATTCCTATCTATAGAACTAATACTGTAGGCTTCTTGAAAAATGAAAGGGTAGAGTTTGTGACATTTATGACTATATATTTAGCCAAACAATAAATTTAGAAAAGGTATCATCATATTTATCATATTATTAAAAATAAGGAATTAAAAAAGCGATAAATGTAAATCAATGATAACCTTACAAATCGTACTGGGAATAAATTGGAAAGAAACGCAATAATCGTTGCTTAAATTTATTAAAAAGACTTGACATATTTCGTTTACAATAGTATAATTGTTTTGAATATACTAGTTTACATTTGTAGACAACAAGGGGGGAGAGGAAAATTAGCACAATAGAACTTAATACTTATATCACAGATGCTGAATGGGAAGTCATGCGTGTAGTTTGGGCAAATGATCGAGTAACTAGTAAAAAAGTCATTTCCGTATTGCAAGAAAAAATGGACTGGACACAATCCACTATCAAAACGATCTTAGGTCGATTAGTTGAAAAAGGCGTACTAAATACAGAGCAAGAAGGTAGAAAGTTTATTTACACTGCCAATATTGAAGAGACAGAAGCCGTAATGGATTATGCAGAAGATATTTTTAACCGTATTTGCAATAAGAAAGTCGGAAATGTAATAGGAAGCATCATTGAAGATCATGTTTTAAGCTTCGATGATATAGATCGACTAGAAAAAATATTAGAGATGAAAAAATCTCTCGCAGTAGAAGAAGTGGATTGTAATTGTCCAGAAGGACAATGCAAGTGTCATTTACATCATCATGAAGAATAAGGAGGAATTTAAAATGGACAATAACAACAAACATTTATCCCACAGTCACCATAATCATGGCGACATGGATCATTCAAAACATGAGCACGTAAGCACGGAAGAACATGGAGACCATAAGGATCAACATCAAGAACATCATGCTGGGCATGATCACAGCGGGCACAATGGGCATGATCACAGCGGGCACGGAGGACATGAGCATCATCATCACGGAAACTTTAAGGAACTTTTCTTAAAGTCATTGCCACTAGGAATCATTATTATGCTCTTATCCCCTATGGCTGGGTTTGACCTACCATTCCAGTTTTCTTTTCCATATTCTGATATTGTAGTAGCTATTTTATCTACTATATTAATTATTTATGGTGGACGTCCATTCTATCAAGGTGCAGTTGACGAATTTAAACAAAAAGAACCTGGAATGATGGCTCTCGTTTCTTTAGGTTTAAGTGTTTCATATTTATATAGTATTTATACTGTAATAGCAAGCTACGTAACAGGTGAACAAATTATGGACTTTTTCTTTGAATTTGCTTCATTACTATTAATCATGTTATTAGGTCACTGGATTGAGATGAAAGCTATTGGAGAAGCAGGAGATGCACAAGCAGAATTGGCTAAATTAGTGCCGAAAGATGCTCATGTAGTATTAGATGACGATTCAATAGAAACACGACCAGTTGCTGACTTAAAGGTAGGTGATTTAATTCGTGTTCAAGCCGGAGAAAATGTGCCAGCAGACGGGATTATCGAGCGTGGCGAATCACGTTTAAATGAAGCTCTTCTAACTGGGGAGTCAAAAGCAGTTAAAAAAGGTCCTGGCGATGAAGTAATCGGAGGCTCAACAAATGGAGAAGGGGTTCTTTATATTAAAGTAAATGAGACAGGTGATAAGTCCTTTATATCTCAAGTACAGGATTTAATCAGCCAAGCTCAAAGTCAGCCTTCCAGAGCAGAAAATATTGCTCAAAAGGTTGCAGGATGGCTCTTCTATATTGCTGTTATTGTCGCGCTAATTGCTTTTGTAGTATGGATGGTTATAAAAGATGTGCCAACGGCAGTTATATTTACTATTACTACATTAGTTATTGCTTGTCCGCACGCATTGGGTCTGGCTATTCCATTGGTAACCGCTCGTAGCACAAGCTTAGGAGCTAGCCGTGGCTTATTAGTAAAAGACCGCCAAGCCTTAGAAATAGCTCAAGATGCAGATGTGATGATTTTAGATAAAACGGGTACTTTAACAACTGGTGAGTTTAAAGTATTAGATGTAAAACTTCTTAATGACAAATATACAAAAGAGGAAATCATTGCCTTACTGGCAGGTATTGAAGGAGGATCTAGTCACCCGATTGCTCAATCAATTATTAGTTTCGCCGAGCATCAAGGTATAAGTCCAGTATCTTTTGATTCAATTGATGTGATTTCCGGTGCTGGCGTAGAAGGCAAAGCCAAGGGCCATAGTTACCAATTAATCAGTCAAAAAGCCTACGGACGTAATCTGGATATTGATATTCCAAAAGGAGCAACTCTCAGTGTCTTAGTAGAAAACGATGATGCTATTGGCGCTGTAGCTTTAGGGGATGAATTAAAACCAACGAGCAAAGAGTTAATTAAAGTTCTTAAAAAGAACAATATAGAGCCGATTATGGCTACAGGTGATAATGAAAAAGCAGCTCAAGGCGCGGCAGAAGATTTAGATATTGAATATAGATCAAATCAATCTCCACAAGACAAATATGAGTTAGTAAAAACACTTAAAGAAGAAGGAAAGAAAGTTATCATGGTAGGTGACGGTGTCAATGATGCTCCTTCTCTTGCCTTGGCAGATGTTGGTATAGCTGTCGGTGCAGGAACCCAAGTGGCTTTAGATTCAGCTGATGTCATCTTGACTCAATCTGATCCAGGTGATATTGAATCATTTATTGAATTAGCGCACAAAACAACTCGTAAAATGAAACAAAACCTATTTTGGGGAGCTGGTTATAACTTTATAGCTATCCCTCTAGCTGCAGGAATTTTGGCTCCTATTGGTATCACATTAAGCCCTGCATTAGGAGCAATTCTAATGTCTGCGTCAACAGTCATCGTAGCCATTAATGCTATTTTATTAAGTTTAGATCCAAAAAATAACGGCTAACAAACCGAATGATTGAAACTCCTTAAAGTATCAAGATACACTAGTTTTACAGGAAAAAAAGAGATGTAAGTACTGGCTCTTTGTAAAATCGTGTTGGTAGAAGTAAACGATTTTTCTACCAACACGATTTTTAATTTATTATAAAACTGATTTCTTTTAAAATCCTAAAAGCCACCTATTTCGGCAGTTTTGTAGCTTGTTATTCTATTTTCTTGACATTAACACCACCGTCTCGACATTATCTTTATTGTCCAAACCAAAGTCAATCTCATTATCTATAAGCGGAAGCTTGAAAACAACCGATTTTATCCAAGTGTCCTTTTCTGTTTTTTCGTCATAAATTTGAATTTCTTCTATCATTTCGTTAAGTAATCTCTTCTTGTCGATATCTGAAAGAACTGTATAAAGGCTATTAAAATTTACAAGAATCTTATAAATATTATCCGAGGTTATTTTTTCTTCAAGAATTGCCTCTTTCCTTTTTCTGCTATCATTTAACTGCATTTCTGCATATTCTAACTGGTCATATATAGCATCAAGTCTAAGATTTAAATCGGTGTATTTTCTATCATAATGTTTATCTTCAAAATTTAAAGAATCTATTTGATTAATTAGTGATGCTTTTGTACCTGTTAATTGCCTAATCTTCGCTAAGTGCTTATTAATAACTTCATCAATTTCTTTTGTGTCTATTTGAATATTGATTTTTTCTTCAATTTTTTTGGCAAAAGTAGGATTACTAACTACTTGAGTAATTATTGTTTCAACTTCTTTTTCAATTAATTCAGCTCTAATTTGTTTATTAAAAGTACATTTATGTCCATTCATCATTTGTCTATGTTTACAACCGTAATAGTAATAATCTTTGTAATGCTCTCCTTCTTTGTTTTTATTACGTTTACGGCTTTTGTTTCCATACAAACCAGCACCACAATATGGGCATTTTATTAGATTTGATAAGATATGAACTCTCTCATCTTTTCCTCTATTTATCTTCTCATACTTTTTAGCTTGAGATTTTCTTTTTTCCTGTACTGTATTCCACAACTCATCATCAATTAAAGCTTCATGATTTCCTTGAGCTATAATATAATGATCAGATTTTTCTAATTTAATTTTACCAGTAGTTTTATCTTTAATTGTTTTTCTTCTTCCATATGCAATTTTCCCATTATATACAGGATTATCCAATATTTGTCTTATTAAACTAGCTGAAAAATATGGATTCTTGCCATTTTGTCTTATAGGTTTATTAATACCTAAAGAAACTAAATACTTAGATACTCCATTGGCTCCCATATCTGAATTAGCATATAAATCAAAAATCATCCTTACTGCTTTAGCTTCATCTTCATTAACAACTAATTCTCCATTATCTAATGAATAGCCAATTGGAGCAAAACCACCATTCCATTTTCCTTCTCTTGCCTTTTGTTTCCTTCCTTCCATAGTTTGAGAAAGTATATTTTCACGTTCCATTTCTGCTACTGCCGATAGAATTGTTATAACAAGCTTTCCAGAATCTTTAGAACTATCTAAACTATCATCAACACAAATCAGATTTACATTATGATTTTCCATGACTTGCAATGACTGCAATACATCCGCTGCATTTCTTCCAAATCTAGATAATTTAAAAACCATTACATAATCAACTTTATCTTTTTCAGCTTCTATATCATTAAGCATAGCTATGAATTCATTTCTACCTGAAATAGATGTTCCTGATTTTCCAGCATCTTTATAGGTTTCTATTATTTCTATACCATAAGCTTTTGCATACTGTTTTATTCTTTCTTCCTGAGCATCAAGTGAGTAACCGTCAATTTGCATAGATGTTGACACTCTTGTATATACATACGCCTTTTTATTTTTCATTTTTCCACCTTTAGTTTGGACATATTTTCACGTTATAGTTATACCTATATTTTACATAAATCATAATATAAAAGTCAATACAATAACCTAATCCGATGAATTAATATTATCCTCATTTTTATTTTTTTCTGAACATCTTGGCGGTACTTCCAATTTTTCAAAATCTAACTGATCTGCATACTTTTCTATTAATTCTTGTAAGAGACGTGCCAACCCATCTAATTCATAAGAACAATCTTTTACGCTATTTTTATTATACAAGGTAAATTGCCTCCTAATTTTGATTTCACCTTGTATATGTCAGAAAAAAGTATTGATTCGTGTTTTTCTCCACACAGACTTTTTTATTGAAAATCTTTTAATGCATATATTCAATAGTTAATTGAAGAAAGGAGTAAAAAATGAAAAAAGATAGGAAAATTCCACTATTAAACGAGTTTTATTGCCGCGGAAGGATTGTAGGAAAAGGAGGTTTTAAGGAAAGAAATCCATACTTAACAATCTTTATTAATGGGAAAAGAGAGCCAAATTATATGAAAGTATACTTTGAATCTATAGATATTCATGATTTTAAAATGAATCAAACTGTTTATATTACAGGTTTTGTGAAAAGCCCTGTCATTCCCTATTTATATGAAGGTAGAAAAGAACAGTATTTTCTTGGTGAAAAAATAGTCTTAGAGAACACTTTGTTATCAGAAGCCTTTGAAATAGAAAATATAGGTTTTTCTTTTAAAAACCCATTTTCACGAGTTTTTCTTAGCGGTTCTATCTTAAGCATCAAAGAGTTCAATAATTGGATTACGATTCAAGTGCGAGACTATAGAGAGCAAGTAATTACACTTCAATACTCTAAAAACATGCGTGTAAATGATGTTTCGCTCGAAATAAATGACTTTGTTTTCGTATCGGCAATACTAGTCTCTGCAAGGAAAAATTATGATGAAATTACAGTTGACTATGAGGATTTAATAGTGGATGATTTAGCTGTGAATTAAAAAATAAAAGCTTGAGGTTAGACAATCTCAAGCTTTTATTTTTACTAGATTTAATTATAATTTTTTAGTCACTCTCTTTGGATCTCATACACAAAGCTATGCCAGTTATTAAAGAATTTTTCATTAAACAAATGGGACAACTTTATGAAGTTTTTAAAGCCTATACTCTCTAAATCAAGCTCTATATCAAAACTTCCATAAACTTCTGCATAGCATCTTATGGTTACTATCATATCGCTTAAAAAGTACTGAAGTGACTCACCTTCTCTTTCTAGTAAAATATCTCTGACGCCATCTACACAATAATAGTGTCCTCCAACATCTAGCCACACTTCTTCACTTAAAATAGATTTTTCTACCGACATAATATTCATGACTACACTTTTAAAAACCTTATCCAACAATTCTTCTTTTTCTAATATCATAATAATTTCCTTTCCTAATATATATAGTTACTTCTTACAGTCTTTATATGTCAGAATTAATATCCAATAACAAACTTGTCGTCATTGAAAATTCTTCCTATTATTATAAGAGATTGCTACTTATCTTTTACACTAACTAAAGAGAGTAATACTTTCTTTAAATTCTACTACTTACACCAATCGAATATCTATCCTTTTTCACAATACATATCACTTCTATCCTCATTTAATGAGGTCATGAAATTGACTTTTTATACTATAAACTAAATTTTCAACTTTCTCTTTTTTATTTTTAGAATAATAAAGATACGGCTCCTTGCATAACAGTCTTTTTATATATCCTAAAATGCGCCCTTTGTTTTTATCTTTTAAAAAAACTTCACTAACAATTTCTAACAAATCATCTGAATCAAAAAGTATTTGATAACCTAATTGCCTTTCTTGAATTAGGATATCGCTAATCATTAAGCTTCCCCACTCTTTTCCTCTTCGATCCTTTTCCCTATATTTTTTAACGGCTTTCACAAGAAGGTCTCTACACATTAATTTTTGCTTTTCATATGGCTTAAAAAGATTTTTTTCTAAATATAAGAATAATTTTTGACGAAACACTTCTTCATTTAAATTAAAAAGATTTGTTTCTTCAAAAAAATCTTTAAACTTATCTGTTTTTTTTATTGTATGCTCATATCTATAAATACTCCCATTTAGTATCTCTCCATTTTCATCAACGATGACGATTTCTTTATTTTTATGCTTCTTTTTTGTTTCTTTTAATTTATCATAAAATGTAATTTTATGTCGTTGATTTTGTGCTGTTATTGTTTTGGATTCATAGCCGTCTTTCTCTTTATGGTTTTCAATATCTATGCAAATTTTCATATACGGGATAAATCTAACCAGAGTACGTAATGGGTCTTCAAAATCTTTAGTATTACCTGTCGTTAAATAATTGTAGTTAATTTCACAATAGTTAAAAATGACATTTGATATGTCTATCTCAATTTTATAATCTTCGTATAATATATTTTTAATTTCCACAACCACATCTTTTAATTCTTCTAAAGAAAAATTTTCTATATTTTGTCCTAGAATGTCCGTTGGCGAAAAATCTATTCTTGCATATAAGCCACAATCTATGTTGCAACAATTCTCTCTTCTTATCTCCAATCGCCCAATTCCTCCCCTTTCAATTCGAATGGATTTCAGTTCTTTTCTATAATAACTAAATTTCGTTATTCCATATGAGTTCTGATATAAGCTTATTAAGTGATTAATCTCATACTCGGTAACTCTTACATTCTTAAATTTCACTCTATCAAAGCCAATGCGTTGAAATTTCTCATATCTTACTAAGATGTTTTTTTCTATTTTCATAATTCCCCCATATAAAAGAAAGTTTTTAATCTATCTCTTATATGTCAGAAAATTTAATATTTTTATTTTCTACACAGGATTTCCAATAAATAAAATCTGTTTATACGGTCCATTTATGGACGTATAAACAGATTTAGGGTATTTACCAAGGATAAGTTTTTAAACTCTTTTGTTATTAAGAACCTTTTCTGACAAATTATAAATAGAAGATTGATGGTATGGAGAAAATAAAAAAGATAAGTGATCAAAAATGAGGAAACAAAGAGAGGAAGTCGCAAAATATGAAGTAAGAAAAAAATAAAAAAGATTTATAGAGCAAAAATTTTAAGTATGTAAAAAAATGTATAGTGTAGGAATTCACTTACAAAAGCATTAAATAGCAAGCCAAGCTATCAATCTAAAAATGTGTACTTTAGAGCAAGCCAAGCTCTTTAAAAAATGTGTTTTGTCTTAGATTGGACAACTTAGAAGCTTCTACGGACTCGGTAGTATAAAAAGCTTAGTCTTAACAATTAGAGTAACAAATAAGGCTCTAGAATCGTTTTTAAGAGCTTTAATTTTAAAAAGATAGTTATATATTTGAAAGGAGCATTCTATGTCTTTTAATATCACAAACAAAGCTTTTAACAAAGAATTTGGAATAATAGATGAAGAAAAGAAAAAAACTAAAAAATGGGATAAAAGAAAGCAAAAAAACATTTTAAAAAATCAGATTTATGATAGATTAACAAGAATGTTAAATGATGGTATGAGTACATCAAGAAATGACGATAAAAATGATTTATCAACTACAACAATAAATAAAATTTATAGCGTTACAACTTATAAGACATACAAAAAACAATGTTATAAATTTGCAGAATTTTTGAAAGAAAATTATCCTGAAATAAAGAAAATGCAACAAGTTAAAACAGAACACGTAAATGAATATCTGAAAAACTTAACAAATCAAGACTTATCTGCTTACTCAATTAGCACATCTAAATCAGCTATAGCAAAGGTTTTAAGAACATCATCTACAAACTTTATAGCGACAGCTCCAAGGACAAGAAAATCAATTAAAAGAAGTCGATATGAAGCTAAAAGAGATAAACACATATCAGAAGAGCTAGAAAGAAAATTTTCTAAAATAACAAGCTCTACAGGATTAAGAAAAAAAGAAATGGAAGCTGTAAGAGGGGTTGATTTAAAAGAAATCAACGGAAAATATTATGTAAAAGTTAGACAAGGAAAAGGTGGAAAAAAACGCTTAGCTTTAATCATGGGCAAAGATAAAGAAGAAACAGATGAAATAATAAATATTTTTAAAGAAGCTGGAGAGCTTAAAATAGCACCAAAATTACCTTCTCATTATGACAACCACCACTACAGAGCAGTATACGCCAAGAGAATTTATAATCATTATGCAAGACCAATAGATGAAATACCTGGTGGTTTAATTTCAGAAGGAGGAGAAAGATACATCATGAGAAATGATAGAGCTGGAGAAATATTAGATCGAAAAGCTATGTTAATAACCAGCAAATACTTAGGACATAATCGTATTGATGTAATCGCTCAATCTTATCTGTACTAAAATAAATAGATGTAGATATAAAATCTAGGTTTGGAGAAATTGATTTAAAGCTAGTTATTTTCTTATGATATACAACATCCACTGAATAAATTTTAAAAAATTGAAACTGAAATAAAGATCTTACATCATGAAGTATAAAAATGTAAAAAAACTGAATAAAACCAATTTACAGAGAAGTATTATATCGAACTTTCTATTTATAAAATAGCTACTAATGAAATTTTAGAAATCTATAAAATATTACCAAACATAAAAGAAATATTAATCAGACTCGATAAGTTGCAATAAAAAAGAATACCCTTATGCAAGAGCATTCTTTGAATAAAGAAGAATTTTCTGACCTTTTTCAGTATAGGAAAAACTATGAAAATCACTTATGGGAAGGAAGTGGAGAGATAAAATGCTATAAGCAGATAAACTTATATCTTTTTAAGATTATTTACAAAATTTTACTCTAAGCTTATTATATTACTTAAGGAGATCCTACTAGATGACCTACGAACATTGTTATAGGAAGTAATAAAATCAAAAGGATATTTAATGCCATAAACAACTTATCCTTTTCCTTTACCCCATATACTAAACCTATTAGTCCAATAATTGGCAGAAAAACATTAATGTGAAATTTATAATAATCTTTATGAATTTCATGAGCATCTATATAATTACTTGATTTGATTTTTATTTCACATCCACCATTAAATTTACAAACAACTTCATAAATACCATCACTGGAAAAATTTAATGGATATTCAACATTTTCATCATGATTTATAACTCCAATATATGCCAATTTATCCATTATTATCCACCATAAAATTTACTACTATATCTTTTAAGAGACATTTTAAAAATAAAGAAGGTTAACAAAAACAAAAATGTTCTTGATAGTAGTAGTTTTATATAATCATGTTGTAGTAAACTTAAAACTTTTATAGTCATCGGAAATGTAATATATCCACTATTAACTACTAAAAGTACCATTAATAAAATGTAATAGTTTATATAAGTAAACAAATCCTTTTTTAATAGTAATAAAATAGATAGAACTATATAACTTGCAGATAGAATTTCTAAAATTGTTAATACATTAAACTTAATACTAATTAAATACACTTCACCTGTTATAAAATAATTAATTCCTTGAAAAAAAATTTGTCCCAAAATATAAAATATTAATTCAGTCCCCAAAATAATATAAAATATCTTTCTAATATTCTTTTTCTCGTTAATTGAATATATTACCATATAGTCTTTCTGTATACATATAAACTTTTCATTTATTACATTTAATACAAAAATAGGCACCAAGAATATTAAAAATACTTGATGAGTCAAAAGACGAAATAAGGAGTTACTCTAGCACTTTTATTGTTTTTTATTACTTCCATTGCATATTCTTCTCCATCTAGTTCATCTAATTCTTTAGTTGCTACTGCCATTTTCTCAGTTTAATATAGATCCTTGCCTAGCTTATCAAAATCGCTGAAGTTATTTATAAGGCTATAGCAATGCAAGTTGAAACTTAGGCTTACTAAATCTGCCATTGTATTAGGTTCTTCTGTAAAGGTCGCAGCACAAAACTTTTCTATTTCCCTTGGACTGAACCCATCAAATCTTTTCATTAAATAGTTTAGTTCATCTATATTTACATTTTTATCAGCCAGTATATTTGAAAATCTTTCATCCCTACTGCCTTCTATATAACAGTTTGACCTTGTACTCATTTCTATTCCTAATTCATTGCATACCTCTTGTAGTTTATCTTCCTCCATTGGAATCCATATGGTTTTTCTTTTATCATCATCCCTTGATTTTTTAATAGTTATATTCAATCTTTTTCCTCCATTCTATTTATTAATTAAAAATAACTCTGTCCCGTATCTATTGATTAAGGCAGAGTTAATTATTGATTTAAATATATAGTCATCTATTAATTCCCTATCTGCTAGCTCATTGATTCTTATACACTCCTTTCCAGTTGATAGGGTCTTTGCAGTTTGGTATAAGGCATAGCCATTGGTATCTATATCCCGAAGACATATTTGTTTTAAGCCAAACTTAACATTTAAAATATGATTTTCAGAAACCTTCCATAGATTTTCATCGGCAGTAAGTAAAAATAGGATAGCAATAAATCTTGGGGATATATCATGAATATCTAGATCTTGGTTTCGAAGAAAATTATAGAATCTTTCTTTGTGGTTATGATTTAAAAAGATTTCCCCCTTGAAATTATTTGCTAGACTTTCTAATCTTTCCTTTAAATAATAATTATTTATCTTTCCAAAGCACTCTCTGACTAGATCCTTATATCTACATCTATCCACATTGATTTTGAAGTTTGAACCAATGTGTCCACACTCCTTACAATCATCATCAACATTAATCACACCAATCTTGCAATCTCCATCACCCCCTTGGCAATTAAAATAATTATTGATGATTATTCCATTTCCTCTTGGCTGGAAATTTGGAACCATAACCATCAATTGCTCTATTCCTTCCAAGGATGTACCATACATAAATAATTTTGACATTGTTCCCAATCCTTTCTTTCTATTTTTAAGCATAAAAAAATGACGAAGTTTATTGGTCTTTAGTTGACCTAAACTTCGCCACCATATTCTCGATATTTAATCTTGATTTATATACAAATAGATGTATTAGAATATCAGATATTCTAATACATCTATTTGCTACATTTCAAATTCCTTTAAATATTATTTCTTCATTAATTAGTTGCACATATACCTACTATATCAATAAATTTTGAGTTATCATTGACTATATTAGTTGCTATTATCAGAATAGTCGTCGATAACTATATTTTCGTGCAAATATGCAAATAAGTAAAATGATAGTTATGTTATATCATAATAATTGAAAATAATAGAATGCATTTTTCAATGTAATAAGATTAAGCGTTCTCTTAAAGTTAGAGAACGCTTAATTATTTTTAATTTATTGAAATAATTTGTAACTATTGAAAACAGACAAAAATTGTTCATTGGATAATTTATCAAGATCAGTAACATTCGCATGCTTCAGCACCTGTCTTAATTGATTTTTAGTAAAAAGAACATGATATTCCCTGTTTACCCATTTATAAACGAAAAATCTATACTTTTTGTAGTCCTTCTTTAAAATAAATGGTTTATGCCTTTCAAGTACAATCAATACAGAATCTACATTAGGCTTAGGGTGAAAATATGCTCGTGGCACTTTTTTAAGAATTTTTATATCCATTTCCACCATTAACAGCAAACCTAAAGCTCGTTGGGTATTTTGCAACCTTTTAGCAAATCCCCTCTCTACAATAAGGTAGCTATATTTCGCTTGACTATCAAAAGCAATCTTTTTTACAATATCAGTACTAATATTGTAGGGAATATTACCAAATATTTTATAGTCTGTATTTTTAGGAAAGCTAAACTTCAAAATATCCTCATGAATAACTTTTATATTCTGAAAAGGTTCAACTGCTTTTTTCGTGGCATGACATAAACCTTCATCAATCTCTATAGCATTCACCCGTTGACTCATTTCCACAAGTTCCTTGGTAAAATGTCCTTTTCCTGACCCAATTTCTATTATTTTATCTTGTTTATTGATATTCGTATATTTTAATATTTCCTTTACATGCTTTTTAGATGTAATGAAATTTTGCGTATTTTTCGGGTTTTTCTGTTTCATTATAACCTTCTCCTTGCCGGTTATAATGAACTAATCTTAAGAGCTCATTATAACCAATTATTTTTGGTTTAGTTGATAATTAAATCTCTCAATAACAAATATAGAAAACATACCCATACCTTTACCTCCTTTAATTTTTTTCATTATAAATGAGATAAAGTAATATCTACTACTGCAATACATGTACACATATTTAACTCCTCCTTATGCAACTGATTATATCACTTTTAATTTCTCTATTCAATAAAGTTCTGTGCTAATCTACCTCACCCTATGGATTTTTAATCCCGAAACATCAAATGTCATCTGTCAAATGCCCTATTTAAAAGGGTCAAAAAACGGTATTTTTTAGCCTGTTTTTGACCCGATTTTCGTACTCAAACCACTACATGTTGTGGTTGACTCCTATTATTCCTTGTCCAAACCACAATACGTCATCAGAATTGCTGCTTCAACGTGTGTCGAGTTGCCTTGATAGCTATCAAAACTGCATTCTCAACCCCTAAGGTTATGGGGAACATATCCACGCTCGTAGATGGAAACATATCAAAGATTGGCTCTCGTTTGTAGGAACATATCGACTGTAATTATTTCATTTTCAAGCCTTTATCGATAGCTTCCTGAATAATCTTATGACAACAAACTCCCAACGGATTGTTTTCTTTACAATTAGAATTTTTCATTGCCCCAGTGATGGCATTTACTTCTTTTACGGATTTCGCGCCATGCTTTACAACTGCTTCAATTACCTGATTTTCTGTGACTTCGCTACAATAACAAGCATACTTAGGATCTGCATCTTTCTTAAACCAGATAGGAACTCTAACTTGGTCTTTCAAGAATTTTATTTCATTATCTAAGTTATAGTAAACAACGTCGCAGTCCTCGTTCATGCAAATCTTATATTGATCTCCGTTAACAGCATTACGATAATCATCTACCACTAGATGTTCAACAGTTACTTTACTAACGGAAATCCCTTCATTATTACATACAGGACAATTGTCTTTAATTTGATCCGGCTTTTCTGTTTTGCATCCACAACAACATTCATTATTAATCTTCATATTCTTAGCCTCCATATTTTCATTATAATTTCTTTTTTAAACTAGGTAAAACCAATTTCATATACTTGTCATTTATTAATAGCGTCAAACATTTTAGCTGGTGTTAATTTACTTAGCTCCCTGTTGTCAGCCAACGCACGTGTAGCTTTTTTGTGTATAAACACATCAGCGTCATGTTACCCATTGCTCGGCATTCTTCTAATGAACCCAAATACATGGAATGGCAACCCTTTTTTAGACAATTTATAACCGAACATTATCAAGCTTGAAAGTTTCTTTAGATTATAAAATATATTCTCAGACAATCAAGGGTAAAGACTTCGCCCAAATTTCGTTGAAATTTGCCCTTGACAGTCTGTTCATATATTTTATTTAATTTATGAAACTTCCAGAGCTTTTTATTCTGCTTTTCTATATTCTACTGGTGTTTTATATCCTAAAGATCCATGAATTCTTAGGTTATTATACCAATATACGTATTCTGCTAATTTTAGATTAAGTTCTTGGAAATTAGTAAAGTTCTCCTGATATATGAATTCTGTCTTCATTACTTTATTGACTGCTTCGCTTACTGCGTTATCATATGGGCTTCCTTTTTTACTTAGCGATCTTTTTATCCCAAATACCTTTAATATTTCTTCTATTTTTATATTTTTAAATTCTCTTCCTCTGTCTGTGTGAAATATTTTTATACGATTTAGTGGCTGCCTTATTGAGTAAAATGCTTCTACTACTAGATTTGCATCTTTGTTTTTACCTGATGAGTATCCTATTATTTCACGGCTGTTTAAGTCTATTATTAAACATATATAATTCCATGTTTTTCCTACTCTTACATATGTTAGGTCGCTTACTATTGCTTCTAAATAGTCTCTATTGTCAAATTATCTATTTAAAAGGTTAGGGATGTCTTCTTCGTTGCATTTGGATCTTATTACTTTATATTGTGCTACTGTATAGTTTGAGACTAGGCCATTTTTCTTCATTATTCGGCCTATTTTTCTTCTCGATATTTTATATCCAATTTTCCCTAGTTCTTTTTTTATTTTGCGTGTTCCATAGTTGTTTCTACTTCTTCTGAATATTTCTTTTATTTCTTCTATTAGTTTTTCATCTTCATCTAATTTCACATCTTTTTCTTTGTTCAAATGATAATAGACTAAACTTCTTGTGACCCCAAGTAGTCTACACATTGCACTAATGCTATATTTATCTCGGTTCGAGATAATGAGGTCTATTTTTTGCCTAACAGTAGTGCAGCTTGCTTTAAAATATCATTCTCCATTTCAACCTGTTTCAATT
Source organism: Fenollaria sp. C0166D3 (assembly GCF_056590255.1). NCBI lineage: Bacteria > Bacillati > Bacillota > Clostridia > Eubacteriales > Fenollaria > Fenollaria sp. C0166D3. The sequence continues at coordinate 72,374 of NZ_JBWPVU010000005.1, read as the reverse complement.
TTTTACTAAGTCTGATTATCTCTTTTTGTTTCGCATCTACATTATCAAAATGGTTACTCTAAGCAGCACACCAACTATTTATTTTTTGAGTTTTAAACTTTGGTAGAAGTCTTGAACTCTTTATATTTACATAACTATTTGCCTCTATCACTATTATGACACGAAACCCTGCACAATGATCTAAAATTTTCAATTCTAACAAGTCTTTTTCAGTATTTTTAACTTCATAAAAACCTCTTTGGCAATAATGCCTAATTCTTCTTTAGTTGTTAAAATTTTTTATTTTACCATCATCGTTCCCCTGATTTTCAATTAATCTTCTTAGGTTATATAAGAAGTACATATCTTTTTAATCTTAAAGTTTTTAAGTCTTAATTTTAAAATTTTCAATCTTAGATATTATTTAAATCATTCCAAAATGCTCTAAAGCATCTTCGATTGCTTTTTCTTTTTCTTCTGGGCAATTTGGCACTCTTTGATTTTCTTTCTTACTAAAATTATAATTTTCTCTCTCTATTAGACCATGTTTCCTTTTTATTTGTGCAATATATAGGCTTGAAACTTTTAGTCCGTATTTATCTAACACATACTTTTTAATTTCTCCATAAGTTGCGTCTTTTGAAAAGTCAATTTCAGATAATTCATCTTCCCCTATTTCTATATCTAAATGATGTTCTGTATTTAGTTTGTACAACAGAGCTACCGTCTCCAAATGCCCACTTCTAGCAAACATATCAACTGCGGCTACTCTCTCAACCTTATACACCCCACTCATCAAGGCGATGTCTCTCGCTAGGCTTGCGTGGTTACAGCTGATGTATACAATCTTTTCTACACCGCTCTTATTTAGCATATCTACTACTTTTTTGTCTAGGCCCTTTCTCGGCGGATCGACGATGACTGCGTCGTAAGTTTTTTCTTTCAAGACTCTATTTATCGCGTCTTCGGCCTTGGCGTGTATGAATTTTGCGTTTTTTATGCCATTTACTTCTGCGTTTTCGTCTGCGCTTTTAACTGAGGCTTCTACGACTTCGACTGCTGTGACTGATTTTGCTTCTTTGGCGGCGCATAGGCTTATTGTGCCTATGCCTGAGTATAGCTCAAGGACGTCCATCTCTGCTGCGTCCCCTAAATACTCTAGTGCTTTTTTATACAAAACGTCCATCATCTCTAAATTCACTTGCAAAAATGTTTGCGGATATATTTTAAAATCAAGTCCCAAGATGTTTACGCTTAAAAAGTCCTCGCCATATAGCTTAGTAAATTTCCTTCCGTATAAAACTTTATCTGATTTATCGTTTATGTTTAGATAAATGGATTTGACTCTGCTCATGTCGATGGCTGCTTTTAATTTTTCAATATCTATCGTGATTTCATCGTGCGATACAAAGGTGATCATCAGCTCATCTTTTTCGTTATTTCTAAAGACTATATCCTTGATATCGCCTTTCTTTGCCTTCCAATCGTAGCCCTTATAATTTTCTTTTACAAATTTTCTTATGCCCTGATAAACTTTTAGCGCTTCTTTATTCATGTAGAGCATCTCTTCTGAGTCGACTACTGTATTAGTGCCTTCTTCAAAATAACCGATAGCTACTTCACCATGTGCCCCACGAGCGACTTTGACCTGTGTATTGTCCCTATAGTGTGTTAAAATCTTCGCCATATACTCTTCTACGTCCACGTCAAGCCCAGCCATCTTCTTAAGGTTCATCTTAAGGCCATTAACCTTCCACTCAAATTCTTTTTCATAAGCAAGGCCTGAGAGTATCGCCTCATCACTTGCTCCGTCTACGCGAAACTCTGATGGGATGGCTATATCCAAGACATCTGCCTCGATAAAGCTCTTCTTTTTCACTTCGTTTGTGATTGTGACTGTATCGCCAAGGACGGCTCCTTTAATAAAATAGACCAGTCCCTCGGACTTCGCAACGCCCCTTAGCTGACTGGTCATATCTTCAATATAAAACTCTTTCATTAGATTGAACTTCTTAAATTGATTGTGTTGTCTATGATGGAAAGGTCTATGACTTTGCAGTCGTCGATGACGCGCTCGTTGTAATCGGGTGTTTTCTCGATATTTAGAAATTTGTTAATGGTTCCGATTGCTTCTTCCAAGATGATTAGTCCGTCTTGGTCAAGTCCTGTTCCTTTTTCCAAAATAATTGTCTTAAATGGTGTTTCATTCGGCTTAACTGATCCTGACAATGGATGTGTTAAGAGTTTATATCCTTCGTGAATTAGGTCTCTCGCCTTAAGTAAAACGCCTGTATAATTATCGACTTTCTCTACATAAATCATGTCGAAGTCGTCTTTGTATTTGTCTCTAACGTAGTCGTTGTTTGTAACTATGGTTCTCTTCATATTAATTCTCCTCATTTATTCGTAAATTTTCTGCCATTTCGGCAAGTTTTTTAAGTCTATGGTTTACGCCACTTTTGCCAAGCTCTGGCTCCATAAGCCTTCCAAGCTCTGCAAGTGAGGCGTCTCTATTATTCAGTCTAAGTATTGCTAGTTCTTTTAAATCTGCTTGTAATGCGTCTAGGCCTATCATCTCGTCGATGTACTCTATATCAGCTACCTGCCTTGTCGATGCATCAACTGTCTTCTGTATATTGGCTGTTTCGCAATTGGTCCGTCTATTAGCATTGTTTCTAACGTCCTTAACTACTCTGATATTCTCAAAGCTAAGTACGGTTCTCATCGCGCCTATAACTGTGAGAAAATCTGAGATTGCCTCGGCGCCCTTTAGATAAGTGATGTAGTTCTCCTTGCGTTTGACGTACTTCGCCCCAAGACCGTAGACGTTCATCAGCTCCTTGACCTCGTTTGCCTCGAACTCACTTTCGAAGAGCATTTCGAGGTGGTAGCCGCGCTCCGGATTAGTGATGGAGCCGACCGCCAAAAAGGCCGCTCTTAGGTAGCTACGCCTCATATCGTCACTCTCTTTGACTGCCTTCGGAATCTTGTTCACGTCCAAAAAGCCTTCCATGCGCGTGTCCTTAAACATCTGCATAACTATATCCGTATCGTTTAGGACTATTGTGTAGATGTTCATCTTCTTTAGCTGCGTCATCTTTGAGATGTCGACGTCAAGGTCTGTATCGTATAAATTTCTGATTACTGTAAAAATTCGTCTCGCAAGCGCCGCCTTTTGCACTCTGAATGAAACGGCCACTTTGCCTGATATGAAGCTAATGGATGAGACGTATCTCACGTAGGCCATAAGCTCAGCTAGGGATGTGTCTTCGTCCGTGATCATCAGCTTTGCCGCTTCGTCCTTAGCTTTTTGTGAAAAACTCATTTCCTCTCCTCATTCTTTTCTCTGTCGTACTCTTCTATGGCTTTTCTAATAATTTCTCTCTCTTGGCTGTATTTCATAAGGCTAATCGCTTCTTCTCTTTCGTAGAACTTCGCCGTCTTAAAGCCTTCCATGCTCTGCGGCTTAGTGTGCGTGTCCTTTGTTGACATCAAAAAGAAGTGTACCGTCTTGTCAATCCTTATGTTTCTCATCCTGTTAATGAAAGAGTAATCAATCTTGCCTAGGTATTTTTTAATCTCGCCAGTGATGCCGCTTTCTTCCTTTACCTCGCGTAAGGCAGCTTCCTCAATGCTTTCGCCACGCTCGATTCTGCCCTTCGGTAATACATAGTCGCCGTTGTACTTCTTCAAAAGTAGTATTAAATTGTTATTGATAATTACGCCTCCTGAGCTAAGTACCCTCACCTAAATCACCTGAACAATCTTAAAAATTTTTCTTCCTCATCTGAAATATCGTCTTGAGCGAGTAAATATTCCTTCTTGATAAGAATTTCCTCAAGTTTCAGCCTGCCCTTCTTTGTTAGAGACACGCTGTAATCCGAGTCTTCCTTCTCTATATATCCCTTTTTTAATAGCTCTTCATACGAAGCATTTAGTTTTTCCTCGACAAGCTTGTCAGTCTCGTCCACTCCTAAGTAGCTAGCGACCTTGTCTTCCTTCGTGTCATAAAATTGATATACTAGGTAAATGTACTCATCAAGGTCCTTTATGTCGAAAGTTTTACCGCTTCTTTCCTTTTCTTCGTATTTCTTCTTTATTCTAAATTTATTTCTAAATCTTTGGTTCTTCGTCATCAAAAAGCCGACGATGATAAACGCTAGTAAAGCCACCGCTATAAGCCCCTTAAGAACTAGCTCAGAGACGCCCGGCTTGTCAATGCGTGTAATTTGCGTCCTCATCAGCTCGTCATTACGGTAGTCATCGTAGTCCATATCCAAATATGGCGCGTTCACGAACTCATTCTTCGGATACTTAATGCCTATAGCTATGTCAATGGGCTCGTCTATCTCGTAAAGACCAGTCTTGCCATTTTCAAAAGTAGCGTTAAGACCCTTTGAAGTAAATAGTTCATATACCGGCTCGTCAAAGTAAACGCTCTCGTAGGCTATCTCAATGGTGTTGATGTGCGTGTTAAATGAACGATATAAGCCAAATACAAAACCATCGGCCCTTTTAAAGGCTTTTGGAAGGCCCTTGATCTTGTAAGAGACTTCTTTGTCGCCGCCGTTAAAGTCAAAGATGTATTTCGTTCCTGAAAGGAAATTGTCTCTAAGGCTCTTGCCCTCTACATCGTATACCTCAGCGCCATCTGGCACATCGATTCCAAACTTAAAGCCCGTATGCTCCGTCTCGATCTTGACGTCTACATACATCGCGTCCTCTTTGAGATTCATCTTGTAAGTCATTTTATTTTCGCTCGCTGCATGCGCGTTAAATCCTGCCATGAACATGACTATGGCAGAAAAAATTATTAAGAATCTAAATTTCTTCAATTGACTCGCCTCCTAGTACTCTTCATACATTTATACCCATTTACTCCATAAAAGCTAACAAAATTGCATCCTTTTTTAAATTTAATTTATTAAAGTCATCAGGCTTCATTGTGACTAGGCAGATGGCTGATGGCCCGCCCGATGCATTTAGATCAAAGTCCTCATTCACTATGCGTGCCTTAAGTCCAGCGTATGCCTCGATCTCAGCTAGTTCATGCGCCGCTCCCTTTGAACCGATTGGAACTATGTCATGAATATAGTTTTGCTCCTTTAAATATATATAATCACTCATGCTCATGGCCTTGTCACGATACTTAATTAGATCCTCGCCCACTAGTGCCTTGCCGATGGCGTAGATGGCATCGCCTTTTTGCGCCTTGCGTATATCAAGCCCGCGTCCCAAGACTGTGACGCCTATCCCTGTCATCTTTGTCACGAAGTTTTCTTCAGTCGATCCAGTAAAGCCATCTCCCTCATCAAGCCCCGCGTCCTTCATCGCCATTTTGATGCCGTGAATGATTTTCTCGCCATAGGGCTCTCTCTCGTTGCAAAGCGTATCGACCAAGACCATTGGCACGCTTCTTACGCATAAAAGCTCGGCTATTGGCACGAAGGCTGCATAATATGAAACCATTTCTATATCAGCAAAAACTTCGTCACATGGCTTCTCGCCTATCCCTGCTGCGCTGTCACAAGCAAGAACTAAATTCATATCGTCTAAAATTATTAAATCTCTAAAACTTTTCATGGCGCCTCCATTTACATATTCTTAATATATATGGTATAATATATTATATCATAAGTAGAGAGTATTTAATACTTTAATCGCAAAGGAGGACAAAATGAATTTTAAAGATAAGTTAAGGAATTACGCGAAGGTCGTTATCGAGAGGGGCATAAACGTGCAAAAGGGCATACCGCTCGTGATAAATACATCAACTGAGGCGATGGACTTCGTTAGACTTTTGACTGAACTTGCCTACGAAAGAGGCGCAAGCGAAGTAATTGTAAGGATACAAGACGACGAGTGCAACAGATTGAGCGCGATGATGATGAGTGAAGAGGCGATCAAACACGCACCCGAGTGGAAGCTTGATATGATGCTTGATTTTGCAGAGAGAAAGGCGGGCTTCTTGTCTGTTGCAGCGCCAAATCCATCGCTAATGAAGGACGTTGACCCTGAAAGAATAAAACTAATGCGCAGCGTGAACGCAAATCTGATGAAACCATTCCAAAAGTACACTATGAACGACATAAACCCATGGTGCGTCGTTGCCGTTCCATCAAAGGCTTGGGCAGATAAAGTGCTTCCAGATGTGGCTGAAGAAAAGCGTGTAGAAGAGCTATGGGACTTAATATTTAAGATAGTTAGAGTAGATGGCGCTGATCCAGACAAGGCTTGGGACGAATTTGAAAATACTATACAAGAAAAAGCTAAGTACTTAAACGAAATGCAGTTTGAAAAATTACATTACAGATCAAAATTAGGTACTGATTTGACTATAGAGATGCCAAAGAATCACCTATGGATAGGCGGCTCATCCATGAGTGAGACAGGCGTTCGCTTTACAGCCAATATCCCTACAGAAGAAATCTTCTCTGCGCCTAAGAGAGACGGGGTTAATGGTATTGTTTATGCGACAAAACCATTGTCACTATCAGGAAAATTAGTTGAGAACTTCTCACTAAGATTTGAAAATGGTAAATGTGTTGAAGTAAAGGCAGAGAAGAATCAAAAATTACTAGAAGATTTAATCGCGACAGATGAAAACGCCTCAATGCTAGGCGAAGTGGCCCTTGTGCAAAACGACTCACCTATTAGCAATAGTAAAAAATTGTTCTACTCAACACTATTCGACGAGAACGCATCTTGTCACCTAGCTTTCGGAGCTGCTTACCCAACATGCGTGGAGGGCGGCGCTGCCATGAGCGAAGAAGAATTACTTAAAAATGGTATTAACGATAGCAAAATTCATGTCGATTTTATGATTGGTGATGAAACAACTGAGATAATTGGGTATAAAGATGGTAAAGAATACAAAATATTTGAGGAAGGCAACTGGGCCTTCTAAGGAGGGATAATATGAACGACAATTTTGTATATGAAGAGTTTGATCCGAAGAGAAAGGGCGGCAGAGCAAGCGGCGTCTCCGAAGTATTTCAAGCGACAAACAGCTATATTAAAAATAATATCAAGGCGCTTCTTTGCTTCGCACTAGTCTACATCTTGCTTATAGGCGGATTTGTAGCTATAAACGTTGGATCAATCATGCAAATTTCATCAGACGTAATTAAAGAAGGCTACAGATACAACGATGACGTTATGTCAGACGAGCTCGATAGCTCCTTAAAAGAGCTTGATGAGGCTGAAAGTTTTGAAGACGTTATGCAAGGCGTGGGCAATTTGAGAAAAAGCATAAGAGAAGATGATTTTAAGAGAGTTATGAGCGTAACAAGATCATCAGTGCTTATGATGCTAAGCTTCATTGCCATGGGTATATTGATTCAGTTAATAGGCATCGCCTTCGTTACACACGTTAATAAGTGGATTTTCAAGATGGATAGAGGCTTTAAAGACGTGTCAGAAGCAGTATTTATTAAGTTTATCAAGTCCATTGCCATAGCCATAGTATTTGGACTTATATCAGGCGCTACAGCCCTAGTCTTCGGCATAATCGCTGCTTTAACTGAGTCTTATGAGGCGATAATTATAATCATGACTATAGTTTTAGTCTTAGTAAACATCTACATCAGCATAGCAGGAAGCTTTGCCCACTACCTAGTTACTACAAATAAGTACATCGGCATAGGCACATGCATCAGCACAGGCTTTGGACTTGCCAATAGATTTTTATTCAACTGGATTGGCAAGATGCTTTTGATTGGCATAGGCATTGCAGTTATCGCGGGCCTTGCAACAGTACTCATAGCGCTACTTGCAACAGGACTAAGATCCCCTTGGATCATGGCTATAACAACAATACCTTGGATCATCGGAACGCTTTACTCAGCAGTCTACTCACAAGTAACGATGTGCGACTACACAAATCAATACGAGTTTAGAACAGGAAATGTAGTCAGAGACTACGACTACTACGACATCTACGACGATGACGGATATGACTATACAGACAGACCAAGACGCTACCAAGACGACGAAGCAAGAAGCGTGGATGATTTTTATAATAACTTGGATAGATAGATAATTTTTGAAACGATTTAAGCGCAGCAAGTGCTGCGCTTTTTTTGTGAGCAAAACAGACTGAAAATTAAGGGGAAAATTCCCCTTAATTTTCAGTTTGCATATTGACTAAGCCGAATAAAACTATTATAATATAGATAAGTAAGAGTATTAACCATATTTTTGGAGGTGATATTAATGAGAATTTCAAGAGACAAATACTTAAACGATTTGATAGTAAGGATGCATAACGGCTTGATTAAGGTAATTACAGGTCTTAGACGAAGCGGAAAATCTTATCTATTGTTTGAATTGTTTAAGAGCTATTTACTAGAAAATGATATTAGTGAAGATCATATAATTGAAATTTCTTTAGATCAAAGAAAAAATAAACAATATAGAGACCCAGACACTATACTTGATTTTATTGAGGAATCCATCGTCGATAATGATAATTACTACATCTTCCTAGATGAAGTGCAAATGCTTAATGATTTTGAAGAAGTACTTAACTCTTTAATGCACATAAAAAACGCTGACATCTACGTAACTGGAAGCAATTCGAAATTCTTATCGAAGGACATAATCACTGAATTTCGTGGCCGCGGTGACGAGATCCATATATACCCTCTTAGTTTTAAAGAGTTTATGCAGGTTTATGATGGTGACAAGTACGAGGGCCTTTCTGAATACACAGTTTATGGCGGTCTGCCTCTTGTTGCCACTATGAAAAGCGATGAGCAAAAGGTTAAGTATCTTGAAAATTTATTCGAGGAAACTTATTTAAAAGATATCAAGGAGCGTTACAATATTGAAAAATTGCAAGAGATGGACGATTTAATTAAGGTTTTGGCCTCAAGCGTTGGCTCTCTTTCAAATCCATCGAAAATTGCAGACACTTTCAAAAGCTCATTAAAATCAGATATTAGCATGAATACTATAAAAAGCTACATTACCTATCTTAAAGAATCTTTTTTGATTAACGAAGCCAACAGATATGACGTCAAGGGCAGAAAATACATTGGAACTCCTCTTAAATACTACTTTGAAGATATTGGCCTAAGAAATGCCAAGCTTGAATTTAGACAAATCGAAGAAACTCATTTGATGGAAAATATTGTTTACAATGAGCTAAGGGCAAGAGACTTTCAGGTCGATGTAGGCATGGTTGAGACAAAAGAAAAGAATAAAGATGGTAATTTCGAGAAAAAACGTCTAGAAGTTGATTTTATCGCAAATAAAGGAAGTCACAAATATTATATACAGTCTGCATATAGCCTAGCTACAGAGAAAAAGATAAAGCAAGAGAAGAATTCTCTTCTAAATATTAATGACTCTTTCAAGAAAATAATTATAGTTAAAAACGTAATAAAACCACAAAGAGATGAAAATGGCATAGTAAGCATTAGTTTGTATGATTTTTTATTGGATGAAAATAGTTTGAGTTTATAAGCTCATTGAAAAATAAGGGGAAAATTCCCCTTATTTTTCATTTTGGACGAAGTGGCAAGACTATAAACATAGTTTTGCAAATAAAGCTCCTTTATGTTATAATGACGATAAGAAAAAACAAATAAGGAGGAAGAAATGAGTAAATTTATTGCGGACAAAAGCTTTTTTGAATTATTCCCAGAGGCGAAGCTTGGGGTAATTCTTGTAAAGAACATGGAAAATTCTGATGAAAGCCCGATTGAAGTTAAAAAAATGCTGCTTGATGCGAACGACGAAGCGGAAAAATATCTTGTAGCTGGACAGCTTAGTGAGAATAAGGAGATTGCTGTTTGGAGAGAGGCGTACAAGAAGTTTAAGACTAAAAAGGGCGCGAGATGCTCGATTGAAGCGCTTTTAAAGAGACTTTCTAAGGGCAACATTGTTGGCTCAATCAATACTTTGGTTGACATCTACAACGCTGCATCGCTTAAATACGCGCTACCATGCGGTGCTGAGGACTCGGATAAGTTCGTTGGCGATTTGAGGCTAACTATCACTGAGGGCGGCGACGAATTCCAAGCTATCGGCGAGGATCCATCTGAGACTTATCCAGGCGAACTTTGCTACAAGGACGACAAGGGCGCTATCTGCAGATGCTTTAACTGGCGCGATGGCATCAGAACGATGATTACTGAAGATACTAAGAACGCTTTCATGATTATGGAGCTCGTTGACCCAGATAGGTACGACGCACTTGAAGGAGCTCTTGAGTTTTTAAAGGAAAATCTTACAAAGTACTTAAATGCGGACGTGGCAGTGCATATACTGGATAAGGATAATCCTTCAGTAGAAATATAAAGAATTTTTTATTAGGATTGCGCCTGGAACTCGTTCACTTTTCGGCAATGCTCGAGTATGACTTATACGCTCCGCTTGCCTCAAAGTTCCACTTCGTCCCATGCATCAATCCTATCTAAAAAATTAATGTAAAGTAAATAAATAATATTACATGGCTTAAAAAAATAGAATGGGCATATGGTTTAGACCATATGCCCTTGTTTTAATTTTATTCAAGTTAATATATTTATTTTCAATGTAATATATCAAAAATTAAGTTTGCAGTAAAACGAGATGATTGAGCGATGTGGACCGACGAGGTAAGCGGAGCATACTAAACGTATGTGAGCATTACCGAGGAGGGAACAAGCTCAAGGGCTCGTTTTACAATAACTAAGTCTAATCTATTTTGCTTACCATTCCTATTATATATCCCTTCTCAGGCATAAATATCAATCCAACTACTGCATCTTCATATGCAATCATTTCAGTTATAGGTCTTCTCTTATAATCAGTCATGTTTTTGTAGCCACGTTTTAAATTTACGCCTAAAGCTTCTGCTTGTTTATCAAGTCTTGCCATAAATGTTTTTACTTCAGCTTCGCTTACATTTAGATCAAGTCCCTTTAATACGTCAGCAGCAAAATCATATTGACCTCCAGTCATAAACATGTAGAATGCAGATAAAACGCTGTCAATTTGTTCTGGATTGTTTGAATATTTTTTGATAGATGTATCATTTAAAGGTATTAGCGCGTAAACTGCCTTTTGTTCATCTGTTAATTCTGACTTAGCCTTGCTGTCATCAGCTGGGGCCTTAGTCTCTTCCTTATTTTCCTCAGGCTTTTCTTCAGTTTTTTCCTCAGGCTTTTCTTCAGGCTTTTCCTCTACAGATCCATCACTCTTTAGAATGATAGTTTGGCTCTTTGTATCGTAGCCAACGCCAAAACCAGCTAGCTCACCTAAGTCCCTTAGTTGCAAGTAATTGCTGTTATTAATAAGAGCAGTTCTTATTTGCTTTTCTTCGCCATTAACAACAATCGCCTTCACCTCAACCTTAGCTTTAGCCTTAGTCTCAGTGATTTCAGCTAGGTCGCCTTCGACCTTTTCGTAAGGCTTATTAAGATCAACACTAACAAGCTTCTTTTCATTGTCATAGCCAACGTTAAATTGAGCCTTTTTGCCGCTCATAATCGCAGCAACGTCACGAAGCTTCAAGTAGTTGAAACCTTCAACAACGTATGAGCCTACCATAACCTTCTCACCATCTAGAGTGATTGTCTTAGTGTTCTTCACCGCGCTTATAGTCTTGCTTTCAGCAAGTGCCGCCGGCATAAGTGTTACTAGCATCAAAATTGCTAATAGTAGTGAAATTTTCTTTTTCATTGATATCCTCCTTATAGATATAGTATATTAATTATAAGGGATATGTAGAAATAAAGCAAGCAAATAAAAAAGGTATATGGACTTGCCATATACCTTGTTTTAATTTTATTCAAGTAGATATATATTAATTCTACAATAAAGTTCGCAGGAAAAACGAGATGATTGGGCGAAGTGGAGGTTTTTGTCAAACGGAGTGTACATACGGTACTCGAGTATTGACAAAAATCGAACGAGCTCAAGGGCTCGTTTTAACAAGAACTAGTCAACGTAGACCTGAAAGCCCTTAGCTAAGGGATTCACCGAATAATCTATCGTAAATTTCTCAATATAATCCATATTCTTGTTCACGCAAACCCTAAAGCCATCGACCTCAATCACTATATCGTTTTCATGTAACTTATCCAAAGTCACGCCATAAACGGCGCCCCTTCATGAGTAGTTGAGTAGCCTTATGCGCAGGGCCTTGTCCTCGTGCTCTTTAACATTTAGCTCATTAAGTCTTTGAGCTGCTCTTTCTTTTATTTCAACTTTCATAATTATCACCAGTATATATATACCCACGGTCCATAAAATTTATCTATACTTTCATCGCCATTATTATAAATATGTCAATAGTTTTGCCACGATTATAAGTTTTATCTATATATTCACTGCCAAAATCATAAATAAATCAATGCCTCTTTGCAACAATATAAATTTTACCTATACTTACTTTACCATAATTATAAATTTATCAATATCACTTTCGCCATTGCCCTAATTTTTATCTATACTTTCACCACCATAATCATAAATTTATCAATAACAGTGCACAAAAAAATCTGCCCACGTCAATGGGCAGATCTTGTAGAGAGTATTTTATTTTGCGCTCCAAAGCTCTTCAGCCTTTGGTTTCCAATGCTTAGCGTAATTTTCGCACTTGTCGCACAAGTGGTCAACGCTTTCTGGAGACTCAAGGTCTGTAGATTTGGCGCCGGTTTTCTTTACCATTTCCCTTAAAAGTTCAGGGTTTTCAAGCATTGGGCACGGTCTAAGCATGTTGTCGTTGAATGGGTGTCCGTCGTGGTATGCCATGAACAGTGGTGATCTCAATGCTTCGAGTATAGTTTTTTCTCTGATATTCGAGTCGGAGTAGTGTATGAAAACGCACGGATCAAGGTCGCCGTTTGCGTTTATGTGTAAGTAGTTTTTGCCGCCTGCGATGCATCCGCCAACAAATTCAGCGTCGTTTTGGAAGTCCATAGCGAACAGTGGTTTTCTAGCTCTTTGTTCTCTAATTCTTCTGTAAACAAGCTCTCTTTGTTCAGGGTTTGGCATAAGCTCAACGCTAGCGTCGTTGCCAACTGGCATGTAGTGGAAGTACCATACAAAGTAGGCTCCCATCTCTATCATCATGTCCCAATAAGCTTCTGATGTGATTGAGTCGTAGTTTTCACTAGTGTAGCAGCATGAAATTCCGTATAAAAGTTTCTTTTCGCGTAATAGCTTCATCGCCTTGACAGCCTTGTCGTAGACACCGTCTCCACGTCTTGAGTCAGTCGCCTCTTTAGATCCCTCCAAGGATATGGACGGAACGAAGTTTTTCACGCGTAGCATCTCGTCAGCAAAGGCTTCATCTATTAGCGTGCCGTTAGTAAAGGCCATAAATACGCAGTCATCGTGCTTTTCGCATAGACGAATCAAATCGTCCTTTCTAACAAGCGGTTCGCCGCCAGTGTATATGTAGAAATAAACACCCATTTCCTTGCCTTGCTTGATGATATCGTCAATTTCGTCGTATGATAAATTCAATTTATTGCCATATTCCGCAGCCCAGCAACCTGTGCAATGCAGATTACAAGCCGATGTTGGATCTAAAAGTATAGTCCACGGTATATTGCAGTTGTACTTTTGTCTAAGCTCCTCTTGAATAGGGCCGCCGACCAAGTTGCCATTGATAAAGAAATTTACGATCAAAGTCTTGACAATTTCTGGGTCAACATCATTAAGTATGTGACGAACATATGGGTAGTATGGATCACTCGGGTCACTTATAGCCTTACGAATGGCCGCTCTTTGATTAGCAAAGCCGCCATTTGAAAACTTATCTGCCCAGTCCATAGCCTCAAGTAAATTCGCCTCAGGGTCCTTGTATAGATGATTAAATGCCTTAGTTAAGCCAAATTTGGCTAGTGTAGTAGAAACACTCATATATAATCCTCCTTTTTTACTATTCTACAATATAGCATATCACCAAGCCCATGGTCTTGTGAATATGCAATCTAGGAGAATTGTTCAAATTAGGACATATTTATTTATCTGTACCAAGGCCCCCATCAAAAGAGTCAATCAGCTCGTCAAAGATCACACCAAGCTTGTCTATACCATCGTCGATGTCGTCTTGCATGTCATTCCATAAGAATCTCATGAAAAATCCGCTTATCGTGTAAGTAATCATCTCGGAAGCCAGCTTTGCGCGAGCTGTGTCGCCGCCCGTGATTCGCGCGTACTCCTCCATATACAAAGAGACGGTCGAAGAGATCCTTTCAAATACATAAAAGCAGATTTGGTCACGCGATAGAGAGTTGTAAACGTTGTAAATCCTCTTCTTGTGATCAATGCATGAGTAAAGTATCGCCTTGGCAACGTCCTGCCACGACTGAGCCGAAGTCGACTCGATGTGCGCTTCAAGCCACTCAGCAAGCGCCTCGTCCAATAGTTCGTAGATGTCTTGGTAGTGGTAGTAAAAAGTATTTCTGCCGATTTGGCACTCCTTGATTAGAGCCGTCACCGTAATCTTGTCGAACGGCATACGATCAAGCATCTCGTTAAACGTGTCAATAATGAGCTTTTGTGTGTAGTTTGCCATATAAACACCCCTTTATGTATATCTACCCATAATCATAAATATTATACTTATATTTGTCAAAACATACTACTAAAGTATGATTTTAAAAAAAGTACTTGACACAATCGATTTACCATGCTATAATGTAATCAAGATAGAAGAAAGATAATTCTATCTAAAGAAAATTAGCTCCATCCCTTGACTTAATATAGATACGAAGCTAAATATTTTAGCAAGGAATGAATGGCTTAAGTTTTACTATTTGAGAGCGAAATGTGGATCAAAGGTAAATAAAGTCTAAATTAGATGAACCTTAAGTGGCAATAGCTGCTGAAGTGCTTGTTTAATCATATTCTCTTAATTCTTATATAAGAAGAATAAGATATTTATTAGTGGAGGTAATTTAGAAATAAAATTTAATATTTATGACGATGGTAGATGACATGTGTAAAAAAGTCACGACTATGAAAAGACATTCATTTATCTCTGTAAAAGGAGAATTATTTATCTTTTCAAGGTGAAAATTAAACAATGAAGGGCATATGGATGAATCTACAAAGGAAGATCGCTAAGAAAGGATGTATAAGATGTTCTTTTGAAGCACACGAACGAAAGGAAGTTGTTAAAGCGATGATTGAACCTAAAAATGATCGTCAAGGGATGGATAGCTAGTGTTTTGATCTACTAGCTATTTTTATTTGCTAATTCTTATCAGAATTGCGACTAAGGCTTGTTTCGCTCACTTCCTCCCTCAACGTACCCGTTAGTACGATGTCGGTCGGGCGTTCGCTGTACTTCGCCTTATTCATCAATTCTGCTGAAAGAATTTATTTATGTAGATGCTATCTTTTTTAAATTTTAGCTTTTTTTGCATTCGATTTGCGATCTTGGCTAGTTTCGAATTATTTGTCAGGCTCATTGACATGGGTAAGTAAAAAAAGAATTTATTTACATAGATGTGGGTCGATTGAATTTTAGCTTTTTGCGCTCGATTTGCTATCTTTTAAAATTTCATCTTTTTCACTTGACAAAATCAATAAAATTAATTAAAATAAATATATAATAAATACATGGGAATGAAGTTCTCCCACGAAATGAAACCGCTATAGGCTGATGACTTCTGTTTTTACAGGGGCATTAGCTTTTTTTATGCTTCAAATCATGTAATAATAAAATATAATTTTGCATAACGAGCTCAAGGGCGCGTATGAACGCAAAAGAAAAAGGAGATTTTTTATGATACAATCAATGGCATTCATACTATTATTAGGCCTAATCATGGCTGAAATTTCAAAACGTCTAAAGCTGCCACGCATAGTCGGCATGCTATTTACAGGGATAGTCTTGGGACCCTTCGTTCTAAATCTACTCGACCCTAAAATTTTAAGCATCTCAGCCGAGCTAAGGCAAATCGCCCTACTCATCATACTAATCAAGGCAGGTCTATCACTCGATTTAAAAGACCTCAAAAAAGCAAGCAGACCCGCCCTCCTACTAAGCTTTCTGCCCGCATCCTTCGAAATTTTGGGCTACGCGCTTCTTGCACCCATACTTTTAAAAATCTCAAGCGTAGACGCCTTGCTTATGGGCGCCGTCCTAAGCGCAGTCTCGCCCGCAGTCGTTGTTCCGCGCATGTCCATGCTCATGGATGAGGGCTACGGCACAGACAAAGCCATCCCTCAGATGATCATGGCAGGCGCATCCATGGACGACATCTTTGTCATAGTCCTATTCACAAGCTTTTTAGGTATGGCCATGGGTCAGGGCGTAGACCTAAGTCAGTTCGCCAAGATCCCCATAAGCATAGTACTAGGCATAGCAATAGGCGCCATCTTTGGCCTAGTAGCGAGCTTCGTCTTCGAAAAATCATTCTCCAAAAAGCATCTAATTAGAAACAGCATGAAAGTCATCATCATCATGGCGCTAAGCTTTTTGCTCGTTGCGATCGAGGGGCTGCTTAAGGAAAGAGTGGCAATTTCCTCGCTTATAGCCGTCGTCACCATGGCGATGACCATCAGAATCAAGAGCGTGGAGAGCGTCAGTGCAAGGCTATCGGCCAAGTTTGCGAAACTTTGGATAGCAGCCGAAGTCATGCTATTTGTACTCGTTGGTGCCGAAGTCGATATACGCTACACACTAGATGCTGGGCACATGGCGGTCGTCATGATATTTGCAGCACTTGCGTTTAGAACGATTGGCGTTTTGATTGCACTCGCAGGCACTGGGCTTAATAAAAAGGAAAAGCTATTCACAGTCTTTAGCTACCTACCAAAAGCCACAGTGCAAGCGGCTATAGGCTCCGTGCCACTCGCAATGGGCCTTGAAAGCGGCAAGATAATATTATCCGTCGCTGCACTTGCGATACTGATTACAGCACCCTTAGGAGCTACGGCGATGGATTTGACATACAAGAAGTTTTTGAATAAATAATTCTTAAAAATATAAATTTTGACATAAAAGAAGGACAGAGATTTTATTTTCTCTATCCTTCTTTTATTGAATCTTATTAAATTATTTGATTAATAGTCAGTTTTATTAATAAAAGTGTTTTATATCTCTTTTTTGAAGAGGACTGACAAAGCAAGCTTGACCGTAAGTTTAATCAAAGCTATGTTCACTTCGTTCCGTCTCTTTGTAAACTCTGGCATAAGGCGTGCATAGCCAATCGAACGCAAAATTATCCAGCTATGGTTTTAAGCTCCTTCACCATATCAATCCTTTTAATCTTCCTTCTCTCAATCCATTGACAAAGTATAAAGACTACAACTGTCATCAAATAGCTTGTTACAAAAACTCTCACTGGTACTATTACTTCTAAATATGCGTCAAACTTTTGCATTGCTATAAAATAAAAATATTTAACGAGTTTATCTAGGATTGGAATTAGTATTATTTGAAATATTATTAGCATGGCAAAGCTTGTGTTTACATAAAATTTCGCGACTTCTTTATCTTTATATCCAAAAACTTTTAGATAGGTCATATTGAGTTTGGCTTTGTCTATGATGAGCTCTGTTACCATGAGTATCAATATAAAGAAGAATGCTACGGCAACGAGCTGAATCATGATGAAAACTGCTGAGAATGAATCTAAAAAGTGTCTCATAAATCTTGACATTTCTTTTCTGTCTATATGTGTAAGTAGATTTTCTTTAGTAATTTTTAGCTCTTTATCGCTAAGATAAGCGTTGTAATAATCACATTCTTTACCAATAATTTTATTTAAAATCTCTCTTTTTGTAAAAATTTGGAAATAATTATTGGTCTTATCTATGTCCTTGACCACAAGATATTTTTCTTCTGTATTGTATGGCTCTCTAATCTTGATTTTATCGCCTATTTCGTAGTTAAATCTCTTTGAAAGACCAAGGCTGATAACTACTTCATCAGCTTTAAGGCTTTTTACATCAATCTCATCATATTTTGTATCAGCGTCTATGCCATAAGTTTGGACTTTTTCCTCATCTCTATCAAGTAGTTCAACGCTTACTAAGCTTATCTTGCTCGCATCTAAATCATCCATATCGCTCTTGACAATGTAGGTGTGGGCGTATTTCATCTGATTTTGCATATCATCAGCATATTTTGTAAATATGGGTTTGGCCGAAACACCAAAGATGAGTAATAAATTTGCTATAAAAACGCCAAAAAGCAAGGAAACATAGCTAAATTTATTTGCAAATATAACTCTTAATTTAAATTTATTTATAAAATTCATATTTTTTAGCTTAAATCTACTTCTTGTTTTTGCCTTTTTAAAGTTTTTTCTCAAGAAATCGACTGGCCTCATCTTAAGGCTCTTTGCTATGATGATGTAGTTAATCACAAGATACAAAACTAGTGGCATAATTGATGTTATCAAGAAGGAGCGAAGTGTGATATATGGCTCAAAGATTGGTAAATCATAGGATTGATAATAAACGTTTGCATATATTTTATACGCACGAAGATAACTTATCGAATTTCCCGCTATTGACGCAATTATTACTATGAATAGTGGCATTGCCATGTAATTTAAAAGAAGCTCTCTCTTTTTATAGCCTGAAGCAAGCAAAGTTCCGATGATTGGCGCTTCTTCTTCGATGATGGATTTAACTTCTGCGCTCGAAATGAAAGCGATTGCAATGAAGAGAAGTGCTGTAACTATGCTCATTGTAGGTACGTCGCCGCTCATGTCATCTGCAATGAAGGTGATGCACTTGTTGTCAAAGCGTGTGACAGCGTCAACCACAAGATTATCCTTGTTAACTATCTTGACTATATCTTTTAATTTTTCTCTCGCATCTTTTTTATTTAAAGCCTCATCTGTGTGATAAGAGTAAAGATATTTCACTTGAGCGTCCTTCATATCGTCAAAGGCTTCTTCAGATATAGTCGCTATGCCGAAGTGACCTGTGTCCATGGTCAAGTCGTTTCTATTTCTAAGTGCTGAAGAGTAATCAGGGAAGGATGCTAGTGAAGACACTTTAAATTTTTTATTTTGTATAGTGATTTCATCGCCAATATTTATTTTATTATTTCTTGCATAATAAGCGGAAATATTTATCTCATCTGATTTTTCTGGTAAATTTCCTTCAAAAATTTGTGCTTCGTTTATATCTTTTCTATTTTTAAAAATTCTTAAGGCTCTTTCATCATCATTTTCATATTCAAAATAATAATTTTCATAAAGTTTTACACCAATATCTTTTATCTCATCTTTTGCCTCATCGCTAAGCGCATAAATTGCTTCAAACTCGCCATCTTCAACTTTTCCATTAATTATTTGCTTATTATAAAGCTTTTCAACTGATTCTTGTGAAATGAAGAATGACGATGCGAAGACAACTATAAAAGTAAGTGCTAGCAAGATGGGTATGACTTTTAAAGGCTTGTATTTAAACTGCCTGTAAATACGTTTATTAATAGGGCATCTCATCTACCAAGTCACTTCCTTTGCAGAGATTTTCTCTGTATTTCTCTCTACGCTTTTGATGCTGCCGTTATGCAAGGACAAAATTACGTCGCTCATCTTGGCAATTTGTGTGTTGTGGCTCGCGATGATGACTGTTGCGCCGTATTTTTGATTAAGTTTTTCGATTAAACACAAAACATCTTTTGCGCTCTCATAATCAAGTGCTCCAGTTGGTTCATCGCAGATAAGTAATTTCGGGCTCTTAATCATAGCTCTTGCAATGGATGCTCTTTGCGCTTGACCACCAGAAATTTCGTTTGGGTACTTGTACTTGTGTTCATCAAGTCCTAAGTCCTTTAGAAGCTCATCTATATCAAGCGGCTCCTTCGATAGATACTCGCCCACTTGAACATTCTCAAGAAGATTGAGGTCGCTAATTAGATTATAGAATTGAAAAACAAAACCAAGGTATTCGCGCCTGTAATTTTCAAGTGCCTTCTTTGACATAGATTTAAGATCCTTATCAAATACACTGACATCGCCTTCGTCAATAGTTTCAATCCCGCCTAAAATATTTAATAAAGTTGACTTACCAGAGCCAGATGGACCTAAGACGCAGATAATCTTGCCATCTTCAAGTTCAAGGTCAATCCCTTTAAGTACCTCTGCTCTGTTATCTTTTGTGCCGTAAAATTTGTGTAAATTAGAAATTTTTATCATATAAACACCTCATTTCAATATAGTATTATAATTATTGAAATAACCTTTCAAGATAATAATAGCACAATTTTTGGTTAGCGTCAACTAACTTTTTTAATATTTTTATTTTTTCTACAAAAAAGAGACCCGCTAAGGTCTCTTAAAAAAATATATATTGTATTTATTTTAAAACTCGGCTACTAATCCATCCCGAGTAGCTTGATCCGTCAATATCCACCGCATCAACTAAATACCATGTTCTTCCGTCGTCTGTGTGCTTTTCGTCGTTAACTGTTACTTCTGCTCCGTCTGAAAGCTTTACGATAACGTCTGCGTCTAATGAGTAGTCTTCTCTTAGATTGCCTTCGTTTTTAACGTAGAATGTTTTGCCGATGTCGTTTGTTTCTTCTTTTGCTTCATCTTGATCATCTTCATCATCTTTTTCTTCTTTATCTTCTTTATCATCATCGTCATCTTTATCGTCAGTTTTTTCTTCTTTTGGCTCTTCTTTGGCTTTCTTTTCATCTAAAAGCTGATAGCCTTTGAAGCCAAGGTTATTAACAAGTTCATCGTAATTGTCGTAGTAGCCATCGAAGTAAAATTCAGATATTACCTTGCCGTTTGCTTTTTGGAAATTGTAGCTGTCCATGATGTAGTAGTGAGTCTTCCTAGTCTTAGTACCGCTCCACCAGTCACTTTCGTTGAAGCTTGCTTGGTATATGGCAAGTAGTCTATATTTTGACTTAGCGTCATAGGAACTACTTACTTCATAAATTTCAGCCTCGTCCATAGGTTTTTCCATTAGAGTAAGTCTTTCTATTTTAAGTCCATCTGGCTTATATAGTGAATCGTAAATGCTCTTATTAGCTCTCTTGTCAAGTCTATCAAGAAAATCGCTTGGAAGCTCGCCAAAACTATTAACAAGTTCAGCAAGTCCTTCTATAGTCATTTCCTTTTCAATAGTGTCGTTATCAAATTTTACCTTGAATTTGTCAGAAGCAAGTTTAACCTTGGCAATGATTTTGTCGCCATTCTTAAGGTCTTCCTTCTTATCAAATTCAATGTCGCCGTAGCTAATACTGTCTAAAATTTCGTAATCTCTGTCTTTTAGCTTTGTTTCAGTAATTTCAGGCATCCCTTGAAGTGAGCCACTTGCAACAGCGTGGCCGTTAAAGCCCTTAACATCAATAATTATATCCATACCCTTTGTTGATACATCTGCGTCTGGTTTTAATGCGTAGATAATCTTCGGAACGAAGATGATAGCTAGCACTAAAAGGATCGCAGCGATAACTCCTATGATTATAGGCTTTGTGTTAACAGGTTTTGCTCTGTAAGCTGGGCCATAGCCGTCGTCGTAGCCATCATCATAATCGTCGTAGCCGTCATCGTAGCCATCATCGTAGCTATCGTCATTGTCATAGCTGTCATTATAGCTGTTATCATTGTCATAGCCATCGTCATAGCTGTCATCATAATTATCGTCATAGTTATTGTCATAGCTATCGTCATAATTATTGTCGTAATTATTGTCGTTGTAATCGTTATATTCGTTATATTCGTTGTTGTCGTTATACTCGTTGTTTTCGTTGTAATTGTCTTGAGGCGCTTTTCTAGGAACTCTGTTTTCTCTGTACTCTCTGTTATTATCTTTATTCGTCATATTCATTACCTTGATCGTGGTCTTCGTTTTGTGGTCTAGGTCTTCTTGGAGCTTGTGGTCTTTGTGGTGCGTCCGGTCTTTGTGGTGCGTCCGGTCTTTGTGGTGCGTCCGGTTTTTGTGCTACGTCTGGTCTAGCTGGTCTAGCTGGTCTAGCTGGTCTTTGTGGCGCATCTGGTCTAGGTCTTCTTGGTGCTTGTGGTCTTGCTGGTCTTTCTGGTCTTTCGTCGTAATAGTCATCGTAATCATCATATTCAGCGTCTCTTTGTGGTCTTGCTGGTCTTCTTGGTGGTCTTTGTGGTGCATCATAATAATCATCGTAGCCGTCGTCATAATCCCTTGGTGCTGGTCTTCTTGTATCGTAGTCAGCAACGTTATCAGGGTTTCTTAAGTCTTCAGCTGCGTTTTGTGCTGTTTCTTTAACTGCATTTGCAGCGTTTGAAACGCCTCTACCAACTGCATTTATTTGTCTTGATAAATCTTTAGGTCTAACTCTTCTATATATCTTTTTGTAAAGAAGTATACAGCCTATAATTAGTGAAATTAGTGCTAATATGCCTATAATAAGACCAAATACAGGTGTATAATTAGGATCAAAGTCACTTGACATTCCAAGTCCTAACATGCCTCCTAAAGAGTCCATCGCTTTAGCAATCATCTTTAGCATCTTTCTAAACTTCATCATTGCGAAGAAGTCAATGAATGTGAATAATAGTCCAAAACCGATCATAACATTGTCAAGTGTCTTAACATTTCTTCTCTTGCCGCTTCTTAAAAGTATTGTGTAAATAAGAGCAAGTGTAGTTGTAACGAATGCTATAACAATGAAGATAAAGTAAATATTTAGCCTCTTTGCCATAGATATAACTTTGCCTACAGTGTCAAAACTATCTGAATTACCGATTACAGCTCCGCTTATAATGTAGTCTAGAGCATAAATCAAAGTAAATGCTAGTAGTATAAGTGCATTGAAAAACAACACTTTGTCGTACATTAATAATGACTTTTTAGGTCTTCTTCTCCCTTCCATAATAAGTCCTCCTTAAAAATTATTTCTACAACTTTATTATACAATATATTGACTTTTATTGCAATTGTATTTACTTAGTTTATTAAATCTTTTTGCTATAATGCTTTCAGTGTGAGTAAGTAAATTGTTTGCTAAGCTTTTTTCTATGACAATGGCCTTGCCACTGCGTAAATAATTGCTCAAGAAAAAATGCAGCTACTGATTAAGTAGCTGCATTTAAATTAAATTTGATCTAATTGCGATTCTATATACTGATTTCTATACAAGTTGTAGTAAAGTCCTTTCTTCTCAATCAATTCCCTATGCGTACCCATCTCGGCTATACGTCCTTGATGAATATACAAAATCCTATCGCTCGTAACTATTGTCGATAATCTATGTGCAACGGTGATCGAGGTTCTTCCCTCAAGAAGTTTTTCGATTGCGTCCTGTATCCTCTTTTCTTGATAAGTATCAACTGATGATGTTGCCTCGTCTAGTATCAATATGGCTGGGTCCTTGATCAAGGCTCTTGCGAAGCTCACTAATTGCTTCTCGCCTTGTGAAAGCTTTCCTCCACCTTCGCCGACTTCTGTGTCGTAGCCGTCTTTGAATGACTTAACTAGCTCATCTAGGCCAACCACTTCGGCCGCTCTAATCATATCCTCTTCTGTCGCATCGTCCCTGCCATATAAAATGTTGTCGCGTATACTTCCGCTAAATAGGTAAGGCGTTTGCAAAACATAACCCAAATTCATTTGCACCCACTTAAGTGGCATATTTTTATAATTAATGCCGTCGATGTAAACTTCTCCCTTTGTTGGCTCATAAAATCTTGATGCTATGTTAATGATGGTCGACTTGCCTCCGCCAGTTTCGCCGACTAGAGCAAGTCTTTCGCCATCTTTTATTTTTAAAGAAAAATCTTTTAGTATATAGTCATCGTCTTTATATGCAAAGTATACGTCCTTAAACTCGATCTCGCCCTTCATCGCTGGAAGCGGCTTAGTAGGCGCCTCAAGTGCATCGCCGTATTCTGCCTCTATCTCTTTCGTGTCATAAACTTCGACGTCCGCTTGTAAGATGCTATTGACCCTATC
Organism: Fenollaria sp. C0166D3; assembly: GCF_056590255.1. Classification (NCBI taxonomy): domain Bacteria; kingdom Bacillati; phylum Bacillota; class Clostridia; order Eubacteriales; genus Fenollaria; species Fenollaria sp. C0166D3. Next base: position 48,536 of record NZ_JBWPVU010000005.1, on the reverse strand, counting down.
CATGGAGGCTTGCATCGATATAAGCTCTTTCAAAACTGAAGCAACTTGCCTTATGGGCTCGTAGATTTCTGTCGAGTACTGAACCATGGCAAATAGCGTACCAACTGTCAAAGTGCCTGCTATGGCTGCCGCACCGCCATCTTTAAGTATAAAAGCTGTGGCGATCGAGCCTAAGAATGTTAATGACGGGATGTATAGACTTTGCAGCGTAACTGAGTGCTTGTTGCGTCTTTCGTACCTCGCGGATATTTCCTTAAACTCGCCAAGATTTTCCTTTTCTCTAAGCAGAGTCTTTATAGTCTTTTGTCCTTGTATATCTTCATTTAACTTGCTTGTAAGGTCAGACGATGCCGCCTTAATCTCCTTTTGCGCTTTCATCATCTTTTCTTGGAAAATAAAAGTGAAAGCGGCTATGAATGGCATGCTTGCTAAAACGTATAGCGATAGCTTTGCATTAAGTAAAAACATAGTTATAAATATGATGACTAGCCTCGATAGACCATCTGCCATATCAAAGAGTTCCCACACAACCGCTTCTTTTATAGACATAGTGTCGTGAACAAGCCTTGAGACCATCCAACCAACTTGATGCGTATCCATGTACTTGGCTGATAGTTTTTGCGTCTTCAAAAATAGTTCGCTTCTTAAGTAAAGTATGATTTTCTTTTCGAATTTTCCTGCCATAAACGTATAAGATAGTTCAGTAGCTGATATCATTACGACAAAAAACAGCATAATGGCGATGAATCTTGGGAAGCTTTCCATATCACTTTTATAGATGTAATTATCGATGATAAACTTTGTTAATAGTGGCCAAAAAGCAAGCAGTACTGCATAAATTAGGTTAAGCACCGAAACAATGGCGGCTTCCTTTTTAAATTTTTTCACTAAATTAATTAAACTTATCTTCATCTAGTCCACCTCGATGTTTTGTATCTCATAAATTGTCTTATAAAGACCATCCTCGCGAATAAGTTCATCATGAGTTCCCTCTTGAATTTTTTCGCCCCTCTTCATAACGATGATCTTGTCAGCGTTCATAAGCGTTGAAATTCTATGCGAGATGATGATCTTCGTTTGAGCTTTTTCATTTTGACTAAGTGCAGTTCTTATGTTAATGTCAGTTTGCGTATCAACAGCCGATAGTGCATCGTCGAAGATGATTATAGGTGTGTGAACAAGTATAGTCCTTGCGATTGCAAGTCTTTGCTTTTGCCCGCCAGATAGACTCACGCCTCTCTCTCCAACCATTGTGTCGTAGCCCTCAGGGAAATTCATAATGTCTTCGTGAATATCCGCAATCTTCGCCGCTTTGATTATGTCCTCGTCACTTGCGTTAGGACATCTATATGCAATATTTTCTTTTATAGTCTTGTTAAATAGATATGGTTCTTGTAAAACTATAGAAGTATTCTCTCTTATCTTGCGCTTAGCTATGGTATTTAGCTCCACTCCGTCAATCTTTATTGATCCATCGTATTCCATAAGCCTAGGTATAAGCGAAACTAAAGTTGATTTACCCGAGCCAGTTAGACCAAGCACACCAAGAGTTTTGCCCGCGCCTATGCTAAAAGAAAGGTCTTTAATTGCATCGTGCGCCCCGTCATAAGTGAAAGACACCTTGTTAAAGTCTATAGCTCCCTTGATATCCATATCTTTGATGCCGCTGTCAAGGTCTTCAGAGTCCTTTTTTAAAACATCGTCGAAACGCCTTATGGCAACAGTAACTCTTGTGAATCTTGAAAGCATTCTGCCTGTACCTAAGACGACCCAAACCATATTCAAGGCAACGGCAAAAACTGCTGTGAACTCACCTATGGACACAGCTCCATTTTTGTGCATAATAACACCAAATATCGCAATCAAAGTTATTTGCAAGAAGCAAAGAAATTCAGCTACCGTCCAGAAGTAGGCAAAGTACTTCATAATCTTGTAGTCTTTATTCGCAAGGTCCATGTTTTTCTCTTCGAAGTTCTCTATCTCGTGCTTTTGTTTGAAAAAAGCCCTAACAACTTTGTAAGAAGATATATTTTCTTGAACAGTCGAAGTTAGTCTCGCCTCCGACTTTTCGAAGGCATCGAAGACCTTGACTACGCTTCTATCGAATAGGTAGGTTCCTATGAATAGTATAGGCATCAAGGCTATGGATATAAGTGCAAGCTTCAAATTTATTGTAAATAGTGTGATTAAAGAGATTACGATGTAGGAGATGTTTCCTAAAAGCGCCATCATGGTAGTAGAAATAATGATTTCGAATTGAGCGATGTCGCTCGACGCCCTTTGAAGCATGTCACCAGTTGTGATCGATGCCATGTCCTTAAGGCTTAGAGACGAAATCTTCTTGTAGATATTGTCACGTATGCCCTTGCTGATGGCACATGTTGCCCTGCCGCTCATGTATGGCCTTAGGAAGTTAAGTAGTGCTATAGTAAAGCTGATAGTGATGAAAGCTATGGCGATGATGCCAAGGCGTTCCCTCACTAAGTCTCTGCCGCCCAAGAAGTTTATGAAGCCAATCATAATCTTATTAGTCGGCTCTTCACTGCCTATGATGCTATCAATAGTTGTACCTAAGATTATAGGTATAAGCATTTGCAGTGCGCTCGACATTATTTCAAATAAAAATGCTAAAAAATAAATAAATATGTATGGCTGAATGTATTTTTTAACTAGAGAATATTTTTTCATTGTATCACCTCATTTTGCCAATGGTACTATTATACCACTTTTTACTACGAAATACAAATGATTTGCATTCAAGCAAGCCCTTGAACTTGTTAAGTCCATGCACCAAGAGAACGAGTGTTAGCGATGTTCGATTGGCTATGCATGCCTTATTCCAGAGATTACAAAGGTATGGAGCGATAGCGAACATAGTTTTGCTTAATCTTACGGATCCCTCCTCAGCAATGCTCACGTACGTTTAGTACGATCCGCTTGCTTCGTCAGTCCACTTCGTCCAATCATCTCGCTTGCTCTGCAAATCATAAGTTTGGCGATGATTCTCTGTCGTAAATAAATATTTTGATGTAAAATCATATCTAGCAATAAAAAAATGGATACAAATTAATTGTATCCACAGAAGTATTTATTAATTTATAAAAGAACTGTTTTTTACTACGGATGAATCAACTAAGACTTAAGCTTAAAATTTTAATTTTAAGTTTAAGTCATTCTTCAAGCAGAATTTTAGCATAAGGCGAAGCGCGCGAGCCTTAAGCGCAATTGAAGAACCTCACCCATTCACAAAGCTTCGCTTTGGATGGGTCCCGAGAACCTTGGTGCTTCGCACGTGCTAAGAATTAATTTGCTCTGACCATTATATTGTTAATATCAACTATCCTGTCGCAGACATGTTCTAGCAATTGTACATCATGACTAACAAGTATAATGCTCATCCCATGTGTTTTTCTATACGCATCAAGTAACTCTGTGATCTTGAGCTTCAGATTAACATCAAGTGGCGATGTAATCTCGTCTGCAAGGAGTACTTTTGGCTCTGTTAGTAGCGCTCTAATTATTTGCGCACGGCTAATCATGCCGCCTGATAATTCATTTGGAAGCTTTTGTAAAGAGCTTCTATCTAGCTCGAAGTCATCCATTAGTTTTTCTAGCTCTTCTTCGTTAAAATCTTTTTTCGAAAAGTGAAGCGCCTCTTTAAAGCTAGCTAGTATAGTTTTTTTCGCATCGAAGGATGAGACAGCGTTTTGAAATATTAGCTGTACTGGAAAATCATCGAGGTTCCTTCTTTTGTCGCCAACTATGGGCAAATCGCGTCCCTTGTAGAGAATTTGGCCTTTGTCAAGAACTATGAGACCAGCTATGAGCCTAAGAAGGGTTGTCTTGCCGCTACCTGAGGGGCCTATGATGCCTAAAAATTCATTCTCGTATAAATCTAAATTTAAATCAGAAATGGTTGGCGCGTCTGACATTTTAAATGTCTTTTTTAAATTTTTAATCTCTAAAATTTTTTCCATATATTTTCCCTGCCGCATCTAAAAGTAATTTCGTATTCTCTTCTTCGCTTTCAAAAATCTCGTCTGACGCTCTATTCTCAATAATCATGCCGTCTTTAAAAACGCATATCCTATCTGTTAGCGCTATGCCGTCAAAGGGGTTGTGCGTGATATAGATAAGGCTCATCTTGTTTTTGTCCATGTGATTTTTAATCATATTTATCGCCATATCGGTCGATTCTCTGTCAAGCGCGCTCGAAATTTCGTCCGCAATCAAAAGCTCTGGCCCTCTGTTTAATATCATGGCTATGACAACTCTTTGCTGCATGCCGCCTGAAAACTCATCTGGGTACTTCTTTGCCTTGTCTTTACTGATTCCAATCGCTTCTAAGGACTCAAGCGCCTTTTCTTTGGCCTCCAATTTAGAAATGCCTTTTGCAAAAACTAAATCGCTCGTCATCTGATCAATGACTTTGATGTAAGGATTTAGCGAGTTTTGCACGTCTTGCGTGATATAGCCGATTTCATTTTTTAATTTATCTTTTAAAGTTTTTACCCTTTCACCTTTGTAATATATCTCGCCATCTATTTGCGCTTTGTCCACTAAACCAAGTGCTGACCTAAAGGTCATGCTCTTACCTGCTCCTGAAACACCAATCACGCTCATCGACTTACCATCATCAATTAAAAGGTTTATATCTTTGATTATGGATTTGCCAGCTATGCTCACTGAATAATTTCTTAGCTCAATCATACGTTCACCTCATCAAATGTGTAGTGAAAAATTAAGCTTAGGAAAAATATGCCAAGTGCTGGCCACAAAACTATAAGCGGCTTGTCAATTATGTAGCCTCTGTACTGATACAGCATAGTTCCAAAGTCTGGGGCTGTGATGTCTGCGCCTAAACCGATAAATGTTAGTGAAGCGTAAGCTAGTATATGATTTGAAGCTTTGTTGCCCATAAGATTTAGGCTCGGTGCAAGAAGCTCTGGCAGCAAAAACTTTCTCATGATGTATGAGTTTGGTGCTTGCAGCATTCTAAGCGTATCAACATAAGGGTCTCTAAGAATAATTTCACTAAGTTTATAGCTTTGGTTCGCGAAGAAACCTATATTTGAAAAGCCAAGCGCAAGTCCAACGGCTAAAACCGTGTCCGAGAAGATGATTGACGCGATCAAAGCAACTATAAAGGTTGGTATGATTAAGGTTAAGTCCGTTAAAAAACGTATGACGCTTAAAAATGCCCCGCCATAAAAGCCAGCTACTATGCCAAGTGCAAGTCCAGCTGCGTATGAGACGGCGCTCGCTATCAAGACAACGCATAAGGTTCTTAAAAAGCCTTGTGCCATAAGCGAGAAGATATCACGGCCCAAGTGGTCTGTGCCCATGATGTGTTCAGCCGATGGCGGCAAGAATTTATTTTTGATGTCAACGAATTTTGGGTTTTGTGTCGGGATTATTGAGAGGACTATCGCTACCAAAAGTATTATGACTACTGATATTATCATCTTTTTCATTATGCGCTTCCCCTCCTTATTACATATTTCGAAAATACACTAAAAATTAAGTGTACAAAGAACATCCATATAATTACCATCATGATATATGTTTGTATGATTAGATAATCTCTGTGGGCGATGGACTCGATCAAGAATGTCGATAGTCCTTGTATTGATAAAGCGAACTCTACAACTGAGCTGGCGCCTATCACGTAAGCACTTTGACTGATAAGTAAACCGGAAAGGCCTTGTAAGGGCTCGTGGTAGCAGTACTTTAAAAGAGCCTTTTCTCTTTTGTAGCCTCTTTCTATATAAAAACGGAAGAATGGTTTTTTCATCACTTCTAAAAAATATATCCTAACCGTTCTGGACATAGGGCCAATAAGTGGAAGACCCACAAAAAACGTTCCAACTGCTAGGCTTGCGATTGAGCCAGTTTTGAAGAACCTAATGAATCTGTATTTCACGCCAAAGAAGTACACAAAGAGAATAATAAGTATAAAAACTGGAACGGTTTGAGTGAAAAGAGCGAGTGCCCTTGTGAATTTATCAAAAAAGCCATCTTTAAGGCTCGACAAATAGCCTAGCCAAAAGGCTAATATACTCGCATATATTAGCCCTAATAAGCCAAGCATAATTGAAACAGGAGCTCTCCTTAATATTTCAGGCTTCAAATCGACGTCTGTCATGTAGCTCTTGCCCCAATCGCCTTTGATAAAATCACTTATCCACTCAAAATACTGCATGCCAAGTGATTTATCAAGGCCGAATTCTTTTTTCAAATAGCTAATATTTTCTTCAGTCGCAGGAAGGTTTCTTTCGCTAAGCGCCATCATAACTGGATCGCCGCTCATAAGCCTAACGATGCCAAAGGCGATTAGAGAGCCTACTATGAATATCAAAAGCCATTTGCAAAAAAAGTTTATGACTTTCATTTATCTAACTGTTAGTGTTGGATTTGTTACAAAATAGTCTCCGTTCCAGATTTCATAATTCTTAATATTATCAGAAAGCATTACAAACCAGTGCGGATCAACTGTATATAGTATTGGAAGATCTTCATAGATCTTTGCTTGAATTTCTTTTGAAAGCTCGTCTCTCTTAACAATATCAGCTGTTACGCCAAGTTCGTCGATTAATTTATCAACTTCAGCATTAGCATAGTAGCTGTGGTTCTTAACAGCGTCTGTCTTAAAGTGTTGAGCGAAGAAATAGTGTGGGTTGCCGCTTGCTGTTGGGTTTTGAGCGTATAATAAGATATCGTGATTACCCTTAGCAGCTTCTTCGTCGATGCTGTCAGCTAGTGAAACGCTTGCTTCTATACCCACTTGTTCTAGATCAGATACAAGTACTTGACCAATAACTGGTAGATCTGGTTTAGCTGAGTATGTTAATATAGTAAGCTTAACAGGATTTCCGTTTTTGTCCATAAGCTTGTCGCCTTGATAAGTGTAGCCAGCAGCTGCAAATTCTTCTTTAGCCTTGTCTACATCAAAAGTTAATTTTTGATCGCCATTGAAGCTGAAGTTCTTGGCAAATAGTCCTGTAGGCATGTCTCCTCCGCCAAGTGCATCGATAATCTCTTGTCTATTAACAAGAAGGTCAAGCGCCTTTCTGAAGTGAAGGTCGTTTAAATGATCTCTCTTAAGATTTAAGAAGCAGTAGTATTGGTATCCAGCATTGTAATCAAGCGCTTTGAAGCCCTTGTCCTTTAAACCGACAGCCACATCGTTTGTAAGGCCGAAAGCTAGGTCCACTTCACCGCTTTCATAAGCAAGCTTAAGCGCATTTCCGTCCTTGAAAGCCTTGATAATAACAGTTTCAGGTCTATTTTCAAAACCATCGTAATATTCGTTTCTCTCTAAAACTACTTCAGCTCCTGGTTTAAGCTCTTTAATCTTGTAAGCGCCTGTGAAGATGTATTTGTCGCCATCTTTCTTGAACATAACGTTAGTCCACTCAGCGAAAATTGATTCAAGATTAACTGTAGGTAGCTCAGTAAGTATCTCTACTTTGTAGTCTTCTACTGGAGTGAAAACGATCTTACCAGCAGAAGCGCGAGCAAATTCATTGTTTTCCATGATCATGTTCATTGCTTCACAAAATGCCTTAGCATCAACTGGGCTGCCATCAGCAAACTTAACGCCTTCGTTTAATTCAGCAGTAAAGTGAGTCTCGTCTTTAGCCTCGATTGATTTAACAAATCTTGATTTTAAAGTACCATCAGCTTGAAGAGTGTAAACGTACTCGCTGATGCCGTGGTTTGTGATGCTCCAACCGTTTGCTCCATCAAGTGGGTCATCACTTGTAATAACCCAAGTTTGACCAACAGTTATCTCTTTAACATCAGACTTTTCAGTAGTTTCTGTTTTTTCGCCAGAGGCAGTCTTTTCGTTCTTGTCTGCGCCTGTGTCGTTAGTTTTGCAGCCAAATGTGAATAATAATGATAAGATGACTGCCAAGAAAATAATTTTTTTCATAAAATCTTTCTCCTTTAATATACTATAGTATAGAATTAACTGTGCTAAAAAAACTAGCCTTGCTCTGAACCGGAGCAAAACTAAAGTACAAGTATCGGACTTATGCTAATCGCAAATACCGTAGCGGCACTGTGTAGGACTCTAACCTACTTCCTTGTTATATTCTATCCGCACTTATTATACTACATTTCACGCATTTAGTCAATTAAAATGTATTTGTATAAATAAAAATAGATACATATAGGGTATCTATCTTGACAATTTCACATCGAAAAGTGTTTTCCTTCGCTTGCTAGTCTACGAAAACTGATAATTTCTAAGCTTGCACATCGAAAAGATTGTTCCACGCAGCTTAGTGGGGCAAATTGACAATTGCACATCGAAAAGTGTTTTCCTTCGCTTGCTACGTCTACATAAATTGTTAATTTCTAAGCTTGCTCACCTGTGGTCTCATATCCGTTCGCTTCGCTCAACTAAATGAGCCCACGGGCGGCTCACTGCGCTAAGAAATTAATGCAATTTATTCCGAAGGCTGCGCTCGTGAAAATCACTTTTCTCACTAAATAGTATCGATAAAAAATGGATACAAAATTAATTGTATCCACAGAAGTATTTATTAATTTATAAAAGAACTGTTTTTTACTACGGATGAATCAACTAAGACTTAAGCTTAAAATTTTAATTTTAAGTTTAAGTCATTCTTCAAGCAAAATCGATGGATGAGGCGAAGTGGAGCTTTGAGGCAAGCGGAGCGTACACGCGAGTACTCGAGCATTGCCGAAAAGCGAACAAGCCTCAGGCGCGATTTTGATAAGAATTTTGGTCTAATGCGAAATCCTATCTAATATATTTTGCAAATAGGCTATCGTAACCCCATAATTCGTCATCGCAATACCCTTCTCTTTCGCTTGACGCACCCTACTCATTAAATGCGCCCTGTTAAACATACAACTCCCACAATGAATAATAATATCATAGCCACCTATATCATCAAAGTCATCGGCTCTTGTAAATGTAAATTTCAAACCATCGCCGAAGCGTTTCTTAAGCATGGCGGGTATCTTGACTGTGCCTATGTCCTCATTTAGCGGCGGATGCGTACAAGCCTCGGCTATTAAAATCTTCTCGTCGCCTTTAAAAGTATCGAATTTCTTTGCGGACTCGATAAAGTAATCTATATCGCCCTTCATTTTCGAAAAAAGTACTGAGAACGAAGTGACTTTTGTAGTCTTTCCAAAAATCTCGTAAACCTTCTTAAAAACTCTTGAGTCGCAGATCACAAGGTCGATGTCAGTAAATCTATCTCTCACTTCTTCAAGCCTTTCGTCACCCACGACTATGCTTGTCATGCCCTTGTCAAGCGCTTCTCTTATCGCTTCGACTTGCGCTTTGATCAGTCTACCCTTTGGCGCTGCTGCATCTTGCGGCATAACCATAACTATGGTCGCACCACTATCAACAAGGCCAGCTAATAATGATTCTTCCTTTACTTCTAAAACTTTTTTAAGCGCTGAAAATATTTCTTCGCGTGATGAGTCATCTCTATAAACGATTGCATCTTCATTATCATAGCTCACGTCTCTATCGATTGCCATAATAACTTTGATGACAGGCTTATTGTATTTTTTTAGCTCTGATAAAATAGCCTCATCACCATTATCAAGGGTATATATAAAGGCGTCGGCCTTGTTAAATTCGGTGTGCGTCTTTTTTAGCCTCTCAGCTGAAAGAGCTGTGTCGTCGTCAAAGCCTGCCGTATCAATAAAAACGACTGGTCCAAGTCCCGGCACTTCGATGGATTTACGAACCGCATCTGTTGTCGTACCGCGCTCTTCCGAGACTATCGCCGCGTCTGAACCCATTATGGAGTTAAAAAGCGTTGACTTGCCTGCGTTTACTCTGCCTGCGATGACAACGTGCTTTTGTAATGAACGCGCCATCATAGTCTGAAGTCTCTCTCGCCTTCTTCGATTTTCTTAAGATTTGCTCTAACTAGCTCTTTGATGTCGTCACGCGAAATATTTTCTATCTCTTTTTCAATAAGCGCTTCGCCCTTCTTCCTTGTTTCAGGCGATGCGTAATCCATAAGATATTCTTTAAGTGTCATAAGTGCGTTTGGTTGACAGATATTGCCTATTTGTCCAGCTTTAACAAGGCTCATAAATCTATCGCCAGTTCTGCCTGCTCTGTAGCAAGCTGTGCAGAATGATGGTATGTGGCCTGTATTCATTAACCATGAAACGACCTCGTCAAGCGTTCTTTGGTCTGATGTGAAGAACTGCTCTGTATCAGCTGCTGCAGCGACTTCCTCTGTAGCGTAGCCGCCAACTGATGTCTTCGAGCCGCCACTGATTTGACTGATACCGAAGTCTATGACCTTAGCTCTTGTCTCGATTGACTCTCTTGTCGATATAATCATGCCTGTATATGGCACAGAAACTCTGATGCAGGCAACTATTTTCTTAAATATATCATCACTAATTGCGTTTTCAAAAGTCTCTGGATCTATGTCGTCAGCTGGTCTGATTCTTGGCACGCTAATGGTGTGCGGGCCAACGCCGAAGCGCGCTTCAAGGTGCTCTGCGTGCATCAAAAGACCCACGAAGTCGTATTCGTAGTTATTTAGCCCGAATAAAACGCCGCAGCCGACATCGTCGATGCCGCCCAATTGCGCCCTGTCCATGGCCTCTGTGTGATAAGCGTAGTCATGCTTTGGTCCTGTTGGGTGAAGTGCTTCGTAATTTTTTCTGTGGTATGTCTCTTGAAACAAAATATATGTTCCTATGCCAACATCCTTTAATTTCTTGTAATTTTCAATACTTGTCGCAGCTATATTGACATTGACTCTTCTAATGTCACCAGCTTTGTGATGAACGGAGTAAATGGTCTTTATAGACTCAAGTATGTAATCGATCGGGTTATTTACAGGGTCTTCGCCAGTTTCAAGGGCAAGCCTCTTGTGACCCATGTCTTGAAGAGCGATGACTTCATTTTTAATCTCTTCTTGAGTCAATTTTCTTCTGTGAATAGTTTTGTTCTTTAGGTGATATGGGCAGTAGACGCAGCCATTGACACAGTAGTTTGAAAGATATAGCGGCGCGAATAAAACTATCCTATTGCCATAAAATTTACGCTTAATATCGTTCGCAAGCTTGTAAACTTCTTCGTTTAAGTCCTCTTCTTCAGACGATAAAAGTAAAAATGCCTCTCTGTGCGAAAGTCCCTTAACTTCCTTCGCCTTCTCAATCGCGGCCTTAATCAGCTCTCTGTTGTGTTTATTGCTTCTTCCATATTCAAGCGAGGCGAGTATCTCCTCGTGATTTATAAATTCATCTGCTTTTTCTGATTTTACATCATATTTATACATTGTAGTCTCCTCTCGTAAATTCAATCTCGTAGCCAAATTCTTTCAAATATTCGTTCAGTTCGCGAACACCCTCAATCGCCTCAAGGCCTGATGCCTTCTTGCCGTCATAAAGATTGTAGTTATCGCGTGCAAATTTTGGCGAGACGTTTGGCATGATGACGTTTGCGCCCGATAAGATGCCTTTTATCCTACCCGTCTCGCTTATGGTGTTGAGCGCAGTCGTTGATGGTATCAAGGCTTTCGGGTGTTCGATTCTTAGTATTGCGAGCAGCTTTCGCGTCAGCTCCACAGTTCCCGCTGGATAAGCTTCAAAGCGCGTTCCCTTCGACGGAATGAAGGGCCCTATGCCTATCATGGCGGGATCTATCTCTCTAATTAATTTTATGTCCTTTATATGACTTTCATGATTTGTGAATGGTGCAGCCACCATAAAACCAGTTCCGACTTGGTAGCCAAGAATCTTTAATTCATAGATGGCTTTGAGTCTACGCTCTAAGCTTTGATCCGATGGATGCAATTTTCTAAAAACATCTGCATCTGCCGTTTCGTGTCTAAGTAAAAATCTATCTGCACCGGCCTCTTTAAAGAGCTTATAAGCCTCGTAGCTCCTAACGCCTAAGGACAAAGTGATGGCAGCATCATAATTTTTCTTTAAATAAGAAATGATTTCAGCGAAGGCCTCGTCGGTGAAGTGAGCATCCTCGCCGCCTTGTAAGACAAAGGTCCTAAAGCCCGCTTCATAAGCCGTCTCTGCCGCAGAATATATCTCGTCCTTAGTCAAGCGAAATCTGTGGACAGAAGATTTATTTCTGTTTATGCCGCAGTAGTAGCAGCCCTCTTTGCAATAGTTGGAAAACTCTATCAAAGCCCTTATGTAAATCTTGTTCGAGAAAGTGGATTTGGCCGTTTCACGTGCTTCTTTGTATAGTTCTTCTAAAAAGTCTTGATCCTCGCTAAGAAGTATTTCCCTAAGCTCCTTATCAGAAAAAAGCATTAAACTCCCTCCAAATCAAAGCTTGGCGTGTAGTTCTTGCCATCTTGCTTGTCTTGAACAAAGGCCTTCGATATGCCAAGGTCAGCTGCATAGTCAATAAAGCTATCGTATTCCAGGTCGCTTACAGTCCTATTGATCTTCTTATAATCCTTCGCCTTATGCATAGGTTGATATTGATTCATCAGTGAAAATATCACGCTATCTCCATATTTACCATAAAGCAGGCGAACTATCTTTTTCGCATCAAAATATAAATTCGGTAGTAAAAGTAGACGTATAATGACGCCCTTCTTCATTATCCCGTCCTCTACAATTACCTCAGGGACTTGTCTATGCATCTCGTCAATGGCCTCAAGCGCGTACTCTCTGTAGTGAGGCGCGTGCGAAAATTCATTGGCGTAGCTATCTGAAAAGTACTTGAAGTCAGCTAGGTAGATGTCGATGAGACCATCAAGATTTTTGATAGCCTCTTTGAGCTCGTAGCTGTTTGTGTTGTAGACAAATGGCAGGTCGAAGCCCTTGTCCTTCGCCATAATGATGGCGTCCTTGATAAGATGAGAAAAGTGCATTGGCGAAACCAAATTGATGTTGTGAACGCCCTTTGCTTTGAGCTCGAAAAAGATCTCCACGAGCCTTTCTTTGCTTATGTACTTAAATACTGCGTCCTTATTTTGAGAAATTTCATAATTTTGGCAGAAGACGCAAGATAGATTGCATCCTGCGAAAAATATAGTCCCCGAGCCACGTGTACCCGAGATGACAGGCTCTTCAAAGACATGAACAGATGCCTTTGAAACGGCAAGTTCATTCTTCATTTTGCAAATGCCAAGTTTTTCGTCTCTATCGATGCCGCACTTGCGCGGACATAAATTACATATATACATCATATCACCATGAATATTATATAACTAATGAAGGATTATTGTCAATAAATATGTATTGACAGAGGCTTTGTAAAAAGATATAATATAATTAGAAAGTAAGAAATTCCAACTAAGGAGGTAAGGCTATGTTAGTTGAGTTAAAAGCTAAATCGCAAGTGACTATACCTAAGGAAATAGTGAGCTTGATGAATTTAAGTCAAGGAGATAAATTTGAAATTATTGAGGAAAGTGGCAGGATAGTTTTGATCCCACTTGAAGTCTACCCAAAGAATGTGATTGATGAATTAAAGGCCTCAGTTAAAGAGATAAAGGCAAGCATTGACAATGGTGAAAGACCTGTCTTTGACTCGATAGATGCCTTGTTTGAAGAGCTGGATAAGTAATGAAATACAAAATTACTTATTCGGATGCGTTCAAAAAGCATTACAAAAAACTATCAGATATAGAAAAGGCTCAGACAAAGAAAAAAATTAGTTTTTTTGTAGAAAATCCCTATCATCCGTCACTAAGAACTAAAAAAATAAAAGGCAGTGACAATATTTATGAGTTTTCTGTCAACATGGACATAAGAGTTATATGGTTTTATCATAATGATGAAGTCATTATACTTTTGGATATTGGTCACACGATATACTTAATAAGATTTAAAAATGCTAGACGTCGTGTCTAGCATTGTTTTATTTCTTTTCTTTAAATAAGGTAATGCTGTTGATAATAATCGATCCTGCTGAGCAAACGAAAAGGCCATTTATCAATGTTGGAGCAGTGTCTTCAAGTGCAGCGAAGTCCTTTATAAAGAATAGATTAAGCTCCTCTTTAAGAGCCACCCACAAAGTAATTATACTTAGAGCCATGCTCATAAATCTAAAATATTTTGCCTCTTTTCCTTTAAATGCGAAAACCAAATTTAATATGGCAAATATTACTGCCAAAATACCAAATGCGAACCACATAGATAAAACCTCCTATTTTCTTATCTTTAATCAAAATTTTATTTATTCACAATTAACACAAACTATTTGAAGAACCTCGTCCAAAATGGACGAGAACCTTTGCACATCGAAAATTGTTTTCCTTCGCTTGCTGGTCTACGAAAACTGATAATTTCTAAGCTTGTTCACCTGTGAGCCCATATTCGTTCGCTGCGCTCAACTAGATGGTCTCACGGGCGGCTCACTTCGCAAAGAAATTTAAACAGTTTTCTCCGAATGCTGCGCTCGTGAAAATCAATTTTCTCACTATTAGTTCCAGGCGCACAGTGCGCAGCACCAAGGTTCTCGGGACCCATCCAAAGCTTTAGCTTTGATGATGGGTGAGGTTCTTCTTTGAATGCGAAAAAATTATTTATTCAAAACATTTTTAATAAAGTAACCAGTAAACTTCCCTGCTCCTTCACTATTCAAATGCGACGCATCGTAATAATCATCAAAACCCAGATCCTCATCCATTGCCTTAGTAAAGTCTATAAAATCCGCGCCTATACTATTCAAATACTCCTCAAGTGCTGCGATATTCTCATCGTAGACATCCTTTGTGTAAACCGGCGTCTTTATAAAATGCACTTCAACTCCATTTTTCTTAGCAAGATCATTTATCCTCTTAAGCGCGGCGTACTTTTTCTCTCTAAAATCCTTATCGCGCGCGTTAGCGATATTATCAAGGTTTTCCTTGCTTAGCTCGGGATTTTTAACAAATTCTTTGCTCTGACGTTCAAGCTTCACAAAACCATTTAAGTCGTCGTGGTAGTCTTTCCACTTGGCCTCGTAATCCTTCTCCTCAAGCGATCTCCATCTTGTATGGTACTTGATTAGCGGCATCACATTCTCCGCCCATTCCTCAGGAGGAAGGCTATCCTTAATCATCATCGCCTTATTTATGCCCATGGGGAAGTAGTCGGTGTAAGTGTGGACGCTGCCCTCATCTATCTCATTCATTGCCAAGGCATCGAGCACGTCAACGTAGATGGCCTTTGGCTTTGACCTCTTAATCGCTTCCTTGATGTAGTAGTATGTCGCCTCAAGCGGCTGCTTTTGGCTCGCTAAAATGTATGAAGTGACGCCATGTTCTGCCAAATCCTCTGTATCGAAGGAGCAATAAGCGTGCGACGTGCCAAAGAAGATGACGTCGTAAGGCTTGTCCTCATTGAAGTAGCCCGCAATCTTGTTAATCATGTCCCAAGGCTTCACGTCAGATTTTCTAATGAAGATGATATTTAATTTTGCAAGCGCAAGGCCCAGTATAATCACAAAGCCCGCGATTTTTAAAATTCTCTTAATGTATTTCATCTCTCTCACCCTTTAGAACTGGAAGTAAATGAACTGCGCTTCGCTGTAGCCCGGTCCGTAAATCCCAAAAATCAATGTCGCTATCAATAAAAATATATATATCGGCCATCTTATAACTAGGCTTCTCCTCTCGATATTGTCCGCAAGTTTCACTTTATTGTAAATTAATATATCGATTACCACGAGTATGGCAATCGCAATGAGTAAAATGACTGTATCTTCGTAAGGAAAAGCGATGGACGCATCTAGGCTTCCTGCCTGTCTCTTAAGTATGCCAAGTAAATAGGCTTTTGCCGCGCCAATATTTTTGCTTCTAAAGATGACAAAACTCAAAACTGCAACGACAAAGGTAATAAGCCTACGAATATTTTTATAAATAAAATTATCTCTGATACCCTTTGTGATGCCTTTAAAACTATCTTCCAAGATATTGAAAACGCCATGAATAAGGCCCCAAAGAACGAAAGTGTAGTTCGCTCCATGCCAAAGACCGCTCACTAAAAAGACGATTAAAACGTTTAAGTGCTTTCTGAAAGCGCCCTTTCTGTTTCCGCCCAAAGGGATGTAAAGGTAGTCCTTAAACCAAGTAGATAGCGAAATGTGCCAGCGTCTCCAAAATTCTGTGATTGACGCCGATAGGTATGGCGCTCTAAAATTGTCCATAAGATCGTAGCCTAAGACCTTTGCCGAGCCCTTTGCGATGATTGAATATGAATAAAAATCGCAATAGATTTGCACGGCGAATAAAAGGGCTCCGTAGCATAAAAAGATGTATGAGTAGCCTTGGTAGCCGTCAAAGACTTGGTTTACGAAGATCGCTGCCCTATCTGCAATGACTAGCTTTAGGAAAAAGCCCCAAAGTATGTAAAGAAGCCCTTTAGATAGGTTTTCGTAACGTCTGTGGCCTAAATTATCTATTTGCGTAAGAAGGTTTTTTGACCTCTCTATCGGCCCAGCGACCAATTGCGGGAAGAACGAGACGAAGAGAGCGTAATTAATAAAGTTCCTCTCGGCCTTGATCTCGCCTCTGTAAACGTCAACGATGTAGCCAAGCGCTTGAAATGTATAAAAGGATATGCCGACTGGCAGCAAAACGTCTATGACAGGCATGTCAATACTTAGAGCCGCTATGCCAAGTATTTTATTTATAAAATTAACTGTGAAACTGTAGTACTTAAAGACGAAGAGTATCGCCAAATTGACAAAGAAGCAAAGTCCGAGATAGAGCTTTTTCTTTTGTTTCGCTCCCACCATATCCATGGCGATGGCTGTTAAGTAAGTCGCTACTGTGCTAAATAGCATTAGTAGTGAGTACTTAAGATTCCAGCACGAATAAAAGAAATAGCTTGCCAAGAGCAAAAAGACTCTCTTAAGCTTCTTTGGTAGTATGAAATAAACTAGGCAAACGATTGTAAAGAACACAATGTAGCCAGCTGAGTTAAATAGCATATAAAATCTCCTATGTATCTAAAATGGACAAAGAGCTGATTTTGCGCGCCTTTGTCCAAGTTCATCATATAGTTTTGTCTGAAAGTTTTTTAATATCGTTAATAATAATCTTGCTGCGTTCGAGCGTGATGATGCCCTCGTCTTGGAATTGGCTGAGCTTTCTCGATATAGTCTCGCGCGTAAGCCCCGTAAAGGAGCCCATCTCCTCGCGATTGATCTTAAGATCGACCGTGATGACGCCATCATTGATCGAGCCCGATATTTTTATAAGGTTAATAAGGGCTTTAGCAACCTTCATGTCCGCGTTAATGACTGAAAGCCTGTCTATGAGCTCTTCTGACTTTCTGATTCTGTAATAAGCTTCCTCCAGAACTTTCAAAACGAAGTCGCGGTTCTTAAGCATGATGTTTTCGAAATCGTATTTATTTATGACTATGATCTTTGCATTCGTTGTGGCAGCTGCATTGTAGACGTACTTGTCTTGGTAAAGTATGTTGAAGCCGCCAACGAAGTCGTCCTTTTTGTAGATGTAGAGGATTTGCTCCCTGCCATCCGAAAGGTACATCGATATCTTCATAAAGCCTTCGTAGACGATAAACATCCTGTCCGCGCTGTCCCCTGATGAGAATATAGCGTCGCCACGCTTAAAAGTCTCGAGCTTAAGACCTTTTTTGATCTCCATCAGCTCGTCATCGGAAAAGTATGAAAAAAGTGGTATCTTCTTTAAATCAATATTATCTGGGAATTTATTATTCATCTTATTCTTTATTTACTAAGACTACAAGGCTCTCACTGTCATCCATTGCCACCGCGCTTATGGTATTAGTGCCATCGAAGTTAAGCGCTTCGCCCGCCTTAACAACATGCTTTTCCACTTCGCCAATGGTGATTTCGAAAGAACCCTTCATTACAGCGAAAACTATCTCCTTATCAGGATGATTGTGTTTTTCAATAGTATCGCCCTTCTTCAAAATTTTGTGAACGAAATTAACTCCGTTTATGCTTTTTATCAAGCCTTCTTCTTTTAAAACTTTTGCTAACATCTTATCCCTCCTCTAATATATTTCTAATTTTTTCCTTGTAAACTTCAACGCCCGGCTGACCATAAGGCTCAAGCATGTCCATAGCTGCGTTGTAGACGCAGGCTGCCATGTAGAAGATGGCGAGCTTTGCAAGACTCTCCTCGTCTATGGCATTTAATTTAATAGCACAGCTTGGCACGCCGCCCATGTGATGCGCCTTAACCGTAGCTTTGAAGGCAATTTCATTTATCTTATTTAAATTGTTTATAGCCTCGTCTTGACTTATGAGCTGCTCTGCAAATATATGGGTCTCGATTATATTGCGCCTGCCCTCTTGCAAGAGCTGACCCATAGAGTGAAGGTCCTGAGTGTATTTAAGATTTGAAACTATCAGTCCCTTGCCGTCCTTTGCAAGCGATTCGCAAAGAAGCTGCTTGATCCACTCAGTAAATGACGCGAGCCTTTCCTCGTAAATGCTGATAAACTCAAGCGCGTAAGTATCTCCAGCAAGGTGCCTATAGTAAGCGTAGTCAAGAGCCGTATTAGCACTGCCACTATTATCAAAATACTCTTCCTTAGCATTTTTTATACCCAAAACAAGCGCATCTATATCAAGCCCCGCAATAGCCATTGGCAAAATGCCAACTGCAGTGAAAACGCTGTAGCGACCGCCGATGTCCTCAGGTATAGTAAAAGTCTTTATATTATGTACCCTAGCGAACTTTGCTAATTCACTAGTCTTCGAGCTCGTCACTATAACACCATTAGCAAAGTCAATACCCTTCTTCTTCATATCCTCAAGGAAGATTTCGAAGACAAGTTTCGTCTCCATCGTAGTTCCCGACTTACTTATCACGTTTATGGCGTAGCGCTTGTCACGTAATTCGTGAAGAAGCTTAGTAATGCAGCCGCTGTCAAGCATATTGCCTGTGAAATATATAGGAAAATCACTTCCTAAAGCGTCGATGAAAGCCTTGGCACCGATAAATGATCCGCCGATGCCGATAACAACGAGAGCGTCAAAGTCCTTGCGAATGCGCTCAGCAGTGTTTTTTACGTCACTAATAAAGGCCTCGCTTAAGTAGTCAAGCCTAATCCAGTCCGACGCATATTTCGTATGAAATTGTTTAAACGCATCAAGCTTTTTCTCGGATGCATTCGCCTCGTATTGAAGCGGCTCCTTGAATATATCAAGCTGCATTTGATTCACCTCGCTTATAAGTATCTATATTATAACACGAAAGAGCATAAATTTCCACAAAAAATCGTGACTTAAAAAGCCACGATACTTTGATATATTATTTAATTGTTTTCAATTGGTACAACTGCTAGAGTTTTTCCTAAAGGTTTTAGTATTTTAATAAGTGTACTTACTTGAGGACTAGTCTTGCCTGTCTCCATCCTAGCAATTATTGGTTGTTTGACTCCACTTAGTTCTTCTAGCTTCTTTTGACTAATGCCTTGCTCGTTTCTTGCTCTTACTAGTTCATCAATTAACTGAACACGTAAATCACTTTCAAGTATTTCATCTGGACTCATAAGTGAATCCATAAATTCTAAAGCATCATCGCCTAAAGCATCTTGACCACGTTTCTTTACATCTATAAGTTTTTCTTCAGCTTCTTTTATAGCCTTATTATAATCTTTACTCATCCTCTTCACTCCTTTCAACATAATCCTTCATTAATCTCTTTGCTTTTTCTATTTCTTTATTAGGTGTCTTTTGCGTTTTCTTTATGAAATGAGACAATAACACGATTTTATCTCCATAATATGTAAAGAAAAGTATCCTGTTTCTTAACGGTCTTAGCTCCCAAACCTCACCATCTATATGCTTCACATATGGTTCCGACAATGCTGTACCATGAATTTGTAATAGCTTTATGTAGTCTCTTATCTTGTTAAAATTAATTCGGCTGTCCTTGTCACTCTTCATATGAAGTTTTTCCAGATACTCTTTTACTTCTTGTTTACCTTTTTTATCTTTATAAAATATTATTGAGTACACTTCAATATACCTTCCTCTCAACTATATTATACTAAAGCTCTTTACATTTGTCAAGTACTTTTAAGTTATTATATCCAATAATATAAATTTACCCGTTTAAAAATTTTCATTTAGGGTAAATAAATTACACTAGGGGGTAATAAATATGAACGAAAGAAAAGGTATAATTACATTTGGCGGAGATCCAGTTACATTAATTGGTGAAGAAACAAAAGTAGGCAGCAAGGCGCCTGAATTTAAGGCACTTAAGAATGACTTGTCAGAGTTTTCTCTTGACGAAGTGGAAGGCAAAGTAGTCATCATCAGCTCAGTTCCTTCCATTGACACACCTGTTTGCGAATTACAAACAAAGAGATTCAACGAAGAAGCTGCTAAGCTAGGTGATGCAGTTGTTTTAACACTTAGCTGTGACCTACCATTTGCCCAATCAAGATTTTGCGCTGCAGACGGCATTGACAAGGTCATAGTTTTATCAGACCACAGAGACCTTGATTTTGGTACAAAATACGGTCTTGTGATCAAAGAGCTTCGTCTACTTGCAAGAGCCATCACTATCATTGATAAGGACGGCACTATCAAGTACCAAGAAATCGTTAGCGAAGTAACTAATCATCCTGATTACGACAAAGCTTTGGAAGAAGCAAAGAAGCTTATCTAAGTAAATACTTTTTTATATGACAATAGCTGGGCCACGAGGTCCAGCTATTATTTTTGAAAATAGTTTTTGCAAACAAAAAAAACGCTCGGCCAAAGAACGTTTTTTTAGGTGGTGTAAATTATGTGTCTAAGATTATTCTTACAATTTAATTATACTATAGTCCATAATTTTAAATATGTCAATGGATTTCGCATAAATCGCCGCTTGTATAATAAATTACAATATATGGCCCTCTTAGTATAGATAAATTTTATAAATATACTCTTTTCATCTCGCCATATTAATGGTATACTATTTAGGAATAAGGAGTGATATATTTGAATACAGTTTTTGGAATTATAATTGTGGCGGCGGTGACAGTTTTAAGTGAGTTCTTATCAAAGACCATAGCGCTTCCTGTTCCTGCAAGCATATACGGCATCATTATACTTTTTTTGCTCTTGCAAATGGGTCTCGTTAAAAAAGAAAAAGTCGAAGGCGTGTGCAAATTTTTAATTAAAATCATGCCATTGACATTTATACCGAGCGCAGTTGCACTAATCGACAGCTTCCTAGACCTTAAGGCCATCATAGTCCCTGTCGTAGCCTCTATTGTCTTTTCAACGATTTTTGTTATGGCAACGACAGGCTTTTTCTGCGAAACGCTTTTAAAGAGAAGGAAGGTGAAGTAATGACAGCAATTTTAATGCTTCTGCTAACAGCACTTCCATACTTTTTCTTTGTCTACGTAAAAAAGAAGACAAAGTGGTCCTTTATCAATCCGCTTCTTTTTGCTATAGCAGTCGACATGGCGGTACTTTTAAGTTTTAAGATAGACAGCAAAACTTACGCTTCTGGCGCAAAATACGTTTCGCTGCTTTTAACGCCAGCAACCATAGCCCTAGCATATCCATTATATGAAGAGCTGAAAACTATAAAAAAAGACATAGTCCCAATACTTATGAGCATAGTCTTCGGCGTATTATCTTCAGTTTTAACGGTTTTTGTGATATATAAGATATTTATGCTTGAAAAAGTGCATTTCGCAACGCTACTACCTAAGTCCATCACCACAGCTATAGGCATAGACGTCTCTAGGTCTATGGGCGGGATAGTATCGATTACGGTCTTTACCATCATATTCACGGGGATATTTGGCGCTATAGTGAGCGATTGGGTCTTTAAGCTTATGAAAATTAAGTCTGACATCGCTAAGGGCGTTGCCTTGGGAAGCGCCTCGCACGCAATAGGTACGGCTAAGGCTAATACTATGAATGAACTTACTGGGGCGGCGAGCTCGATGAGTTTAGTCATCAGTGGCATACTAAGCGTAATTTTACTACCTTTGTTTATATAATCAATTTGCAAAGATAATCAAAAATGGATATCTCAGTTTTATCTGTGATATCCATTTCATTTCCATCTAATTAAATTTTTTCACTGCGCATATATGAACTGTGCCCGGACCTGTGTGAGCGCCTATGCTCACGGCAAATGGATTTAGTTCTATCGTCTTATCAGGGTACTTTTCTACAAGCGCATCCCTTACCTTAGTCGCAAGATCAATGCAATCTGCGTGGCAAACCATGATCCTGTCGTCATAAAGCTCGTGTCCGACCTCTTCCTCAAATATGTCTACTGTCTTTGCTATGGCTCTGTTAGTGCCTCTAACCTTGTCCCTTGTGTAAATTACTCCATCGTCATGAAGGTGAAGAATGACCTTCATATTGATTAAATTGCCGATAGTCGCCTTAAGCTTCGAGACTCTGCCGCCTCTTTGCAAGTACTCAAGCGAATCGACAAAGAAAACATATCTCGTGTTCTTCACAAAATTATCCGCATATACCTTAAGCTCGTCAAAGCTCATGCCCTCCTTCGCAAGCTTTGCAAGATTTATAGCCATCAAACCTTGGCCCATGGATGCGCCGCGCGAGTCAACGAGTAAAAGCCTGTCATCACCTATACCCAAAGAGTTCTTTGCAAGAACCGCGTTGTTAAAAGTTGACGACATGCCAGTAGAAAGCGATACGTATATCGCCTTATCATATTTATCTAAAACTTCCTCAAATTTCACTTCGTATTCGTGCGGAGTGATCGCTCCAGTCTTGTAAACAGCGCCATTTCTCATGTCATCGTAGATTTCTTTGCCGCTGATGTCGACGCCATCTAAGTAAGTTTTGTCATCTTTCATAATGGCGATTGGCATTATATCTATAGAAAAGTCCTTAGCTAAGTCTTTACCTATATCTGAAGCCGAATCTGTTATAATCTTAATACTCATGATTTCCTCCTCATATATACTTATTATATGATAAATTTACTATTTTTTCAAGTCCAGAATTATTTTTTTCACTATGCTCATGGCAGAGCGGATCTCATCCTCAGCCATAGCCCCGTAACCAAGCAGTAGCGCGTCCTTCGCCATAGGCTCCTCACTTAGATAATAGTCTTTGAGTCTTGAGGCTTTTATGCCACTCATTTGAAGCGCCTTGACAATGTCTTCATAATCATCTACGCCATCGACATATACTTTAAGATGCATGCCAGCCATGGAGTCGATGGCGTGAAGGCCGTCTATGTCCTCGAGCTCATCAAGTAGCACGAGCCGCTTCTTATTGTAAATGCCCTTCATTCTGTTGAGCTGCCTTTCGAAGTGGCCGCCCTTCATAAAGTCCTTGACAAGTATCTGAACTATGTTTGACACGGTCGAGTTGATCTGCGGCTTGACCTCGTAGTACCTCTTGAGTAGCTCGTTCGGCAAAACCATGTAACTAAGTCTTAACAAGGGACTGATGGATTTTGAAAAATTCGCGATGTAGATGACTTTATCCATCTCGTCGAGGCTCTTTAAGGGTGAGAGCGCCCTCGATGAGTACCTAAACTCGCTGTCGTAGTCGTCTTCAATGATGTAGCGGCCGCTTGCCCCATAAGCCCAGTTCAAAAACTCGAAACGCCTCTTGATTGGCATGACGGTCGCCGTCGGAAATTGGTTCGATGGTGTAAGTAGCGCAGCCGTAAGGTTTGCACGCTTAAAGCGCTCGAAGCTCATCCCACTATTATCCAATCTAATGGGCTCGTAGTCAATATTATTGAGCTTCAAAAGCGTTTTGAGCTCCTTGTAGCCTGGATTTTCGAGGCCAAGGCGAAGCTTTTTATCCAAAATGATGAAGACTATAGTCAAAAGCTGCTCAAGACCCGAACTGATGATGATATTATCCTCGCTAGTCTTGATGCCGCGCGCCTTGAAGAGGTAATTCTTGATCTCGTGACGCAAACCAAAAAGACCTTGGTAGTCCCTCTCGTAAAATTCCTCGTCGTAAATGACCTCTTGCGTGAAAATCTTTTTAAATTTGTCTATTGGGTAGCTTTCTTTATCCCCTTCGGTTATGGCAAAGGAGTACTTGTAGCTCTCCTTCTCTGGTCTAGTCGCGTTTATGGGCTCCGCCTTAAAATTATACAAAGAACCGATCTCGCTAACGAAGTAGCCGCGCTTCTCGACGCTCTCTATGTAGCCTTCGCAGCTAAGGGCGTCGTATGCCGCTCTAACAGTATTCGTGGCGACAGACATCTCCTTAGCGAGCGCCCTCTTAGATGGCAGCCTCTCGCCTTTCTTGAAGCGTCCCTCAAGTATGGCGTCCTTAAAATATTCATATATCTCTTCATAAATGGGCTTATCGCCTTTCAAATCTATTTGCATAGCTCCTCCTATCTGGTACCATCAAATTAATCATAATTGGTACTTTTAATTATACCATAATCCAAGTATAATAGCTATAAAAGAGGAGGAATATTATGAATAAAAAATTTTTAGACTTTACAAATACACTTAAAGGCGGCGTCATCATGGACGTTACTAATCCTGAGGAAGCGAAGATTGCTGAAAGTGCTGGCGCATGCGCTGTCATGGCGCTTGAGAGGGTGCCTGCGGACATCAGACGCGAAGGCGGCGTTGCTAGGATGAGCGACCCAGAAATGATTTTGGAGATAAAAAAAGCTGTCAAGATCCCTGTTATGGCGAAGTGCAGAATCGGTCACTTTGTTGAGGCAGGCGTTTTGGAAGCGCTTGGCATTGACTACGTCGATGAATCGGAAGTTTTGTCTAAAGCTGATAACGACAATCACATAGATAAATACAAGTTCGACGTGCCTTTCGTTTGCGGAGCGAGAGACCTTGGCGAAGCGCTTAGAAGGATTGAAGAAGGTGCATCGATGATTAGAAGCAAGGGCGAAGCAGGTACTGGCGACGTCGTACAAGCTGTGAGCCACTTAAGACAAATACTTGGCGGCATATCGCTACTTGTGTCGAAGAGAGAGGACGAGCTTTATACTTTTGCAAAGGAATATAGAGTTAGCTACGATATAGTGAAATACGTTCATGACAATAAGAGACTACCTGTACTAAACTTCTCAGCTGGCGGTGTCGCAACACCTCAAGACGCAGCACTTATGAGAAGACTTGGTGCTGAAGGCGTCTTCGTTGGCAGCGGTATATTTAAGAGTGAAGATCCAGAGAGAAGAGCTAAGGCAATAGTTAAGGCAGTGGAAAATTATGAAGACAACAAGATTATAGCTGAGGTGGCGACTGGACTGGGTAAGGCTATGTTTGGGATTAATGAAGATGAACTTCAAATAAAAATGGCCGATAGATAAAATTTCACGCCAAAATTGTGTGATCAGATTTGCTGACATAATAATTGTATGAAATATAAATTTAGACATAAAAGAAGGACAGAGAAAAATAAATCTCTGTCCTTTGTTTTTATTTGTGTGTGACAGTATTTGGCTATGATTTTTTATAATAATAAATCACTTTTCTTTTACAGCAAATGTTATTGGATCAAAATAATAATTATTTAATAAATCAGTGGCTGTTATAATTTTTATCAATCCTCTTCTTGTGCTCTTATCAAAATTGTATACCCTATATATAACTGCGCCATTATTCTCATATTCCTCAAAGAATTTTTTCTCATTTCTGCTCATGTAAAAAACACCATTAGCTGGTCCAGAACTTGTTTTTACTTCTATTCTTAATATATTTCCATTATTATCTATTGAACTAATGTCATATCCTAATCCATCACCTTGCAATTTACTTAAATGTTGCACTCTATCAACATCACTTGGACTAAATTCAGAAACCCTATCCCTTTCATATTGACAAACAAATTCTTCCCCCATATTTCCAATTTCTTTATTTTCTTCATATTTATTTGCCCAGTCAACATCTCTTCCAACAAATTTTTTAGATCTTCTTTTTCTGTTTTTAATTTCAGTTTTAGATATTGCAGATAAGTTTATGTTCGCAATGCCATCTACAGCTGTAAAAGTAGCCTCTGCACCGCTCTTGTCTAGTTCAAATCCCTCATCGTATATCTTTTTTTTCACTGCTTGATGTGAAACTATATTACCTATTCTTTGTATTATTTTAATTTCATTTCTCGAATCAGATGGTTCTTTGTCTTCATCATCAAAATTTAAAACTTCGTTTAATTTTTGCTTAACTTCAGAAGTAGTCAGTTGGCCATACTTATCTAATAAAGGCTTAATTGCTCTCCTAATTTCAGCTTCTGAGTGCATGATTTTCCCTCCTCTAATTTGTAATTTGTTATTATTAAATGCTCTGCTTTTTTGTCGTTTCTATTTTTAAAGCTAACAAGATATTTTTTATCAAAACTCTTTATGTTAAAATCTTTATATAGTTCATAAATAAAATCAGTATTTTTTATTACCAACATAAAGTTTGCTTGAATATTTTTGCAAAAATTCGATAATCTAATTTGATCTGAAGCATCAAATGAATTGTTAGCATATGTTGAAAACGAGCTATCGTATGGCGGATCTAAAAATATAAAATCTCCTTTTGACGGCCCATAAACTTCCATAAAATTTTCAAAATCTAAAGAACTAATATTTGTTTTTCTTAATCTTGATATAATTTCTTTACTTTCCATATATTCTATTTTTTTTGTTAAGTATTTTCTATTATAACTTATGCCTCCATATGGAACATTAAAACAATTATTTTTATTATATCTAAACATAGACGAATAACAATACTCTCTTATAAAATAAAAAATAGCACTTTTGAAATTGCTGTCTATGTTTTCCGAATGATTATATAAATATCTAAAATGTGTATAAAGACCGCTTTTAAACCCTGTTTCTATATTTATTTTTACATCTTCAGTTGTTAAGTCGCCCATTCTTTGCTCTAAAACTCTCATTCTTTTTAATCTCTGAAAAACACCTTTATATAGTTCTTTTAAAACTCTTTTCCCGTCAATTATAAACTGATCATTTAACATACCGTTAAAATCGTCCGAATTAGTTATAATAAAATCTTTTATATACAATGAAAGTTCCTTGTCTGTAATCAAGTAATTTTTATATCTTTCATATAAATCCACAAACTCAACAACATGTTCTTCAGTTATATCTTCTAGAAGTTTCCAACATTTATCTATTTCTTTTATTGCGTAAAAAAAAGTCTCATCTTGTTCTTTTATCGCTTTGTACAATCCCATCAATTCGTTAGACTTATCATTAATATAATACCTGTTAAGATTATCCAAGCCTAAATACACTGCACCACCGCCAACAAAAGGTTCATAATAGTTATTTATTTCCAAGGGTAAATTATTAAGAATTATTTTTAACTCATCACTTTTTCCGCCAGGCCACTTTATAAAAGGTTTCATCTATATCCTCCCTAATGCTCACATCAAAATCTTAAAATTTTTTTAACATCTTAAATAGTAACTACAACCTATAATAACTACTTTATTAAAAAAATATTTACAAATAAATATGTCTAACTTTATTTTACTAGTATTTACTTAAATTATAACACATATATGGTCCAAAATCACTATAATACTTGTTAAATTTAATCAATTGTCTATTTTTAATAATTAGATTAGATTAAATTATATATTATCTACTTATGATATGCCTCTCCGTTAATAATTTTAAAGCATCTAAACACCTGTTCAAGTAGTACCACTCTCATCAGTTTATGGTTCATGGTCATTCGTCCGAAGCTTAGCTTTAAGTCTGCCTTATCTGAGACTTTCTTATTAAATCCATTGGATCCTCCTATAATCAAGGTGATCTTGGAGTAACCATCGACGCCTGCGTTTTTAATCGCGTCTGCGAATTCTTCGCTCGTTAAGAGCTTTCCAGCTATTTCCAAAGTGATGACGAAGCTCTCTTCGTCAAGCTTCGTAAGTATTTCTTCTGACTCTTCATCCACTATCTTTTCGAGCTCGGCGGCTGAGAGCTTATCCGGTTTGTCTCTATCTTTGAGTTCTATAATATTAAGCGAGGCGAAGCGTGAGATGCGTTTCTTGTACTCGTCTATGGCCTCGTTTAAGTACTTTTCCTTAATTTTACCAAGTACTATCAGATCAATCTTTAGCATCTAATCCACCTCGTATACAAGTGTTCTTTTTAGTCTGTGTGTGACTCTTAGCCTAAAGTCTTCGGCTCTTCGTCCTGACTGAATGAGTTCTTTATAAACTGTCATGTAAGCGAGTTTCTCTGTGTTGTTCTCGTGCGATAGGTGCGCTAGGAAAACTAATTCGTTCTTGTCCTTTAATGACTTTTTAATCAGGTCTGCGGCCTGCATATTAGAAAGGTGGCCTTCTTCTGAACGCACTCTTCTCTTTAGGTAGTAGCTATATGGGCCCTTCTCAAGCATCTCCTCGTCGTGATTGCTCTCGATGTAGTAGATGTCGGAGTCCTTAATCTCATCCGCTATATCACCATCAACAAGGCCAGTATCTGTCAGTATGCTGAGCTTTTTATTCCCCGCGTATATGGCAAGGCCAACCGGGTCGTAGGCATCGTGATAAACCTTAAACGGCTTTATCACTAGGTCCTTCACTTCAAAAGCGCCGTCAAAGATATGAACGCAGTGCTCCTTAACTGAGCCGATGCGTGGCAGCGACGCGAGATAGGTCTTTTCATTGGCATATAGTTTTGCGCCGTACTTCCTCGAGAGTATTCCTGCGCCTTGAACGTGGTCTCTGTGCTCATGCGTTAATATAACTGCGTCTAGGTCCTTGATGTCTGTACCTATCTCCTTGAGTGCATTTTCTGTTGTCACGCCATTGAGCCCCGCATCTATCAAGACTTTGGTGTCTTTGTACTCGATGTAGTTTGCGTTTCCGCAGCTACCAGAGCTCAATGAGCAAAATTTTAATATGTCTTTCATATATTTCCCTTCGTTATAATATCATCTTGTAACCGTCTGAGAAAGTGATTCTCCAGTGCGGTTTGGCTCTAAGCCTTGTAATCTTGAGTTCTTCTGCTTGGTCGAGTGTAACTTGATCTAGGTAATAGCAAAGCTCGACTCTGTCTATGGTCTTGCCCTTTACTTCGGGCTTATCGATTATCGAAAGTATCTTGTCCTTCACATCATTCAAGGCAAAGACTTCGTCCTCTGTGTTGATGTATTCAAGGCACATTGCGTCGACTCTCCTCACGCCTCTTTTGTCAATGGTAAAGTTTATAAAGCTATTCTCCAGGTAGATGTCATCGTGCTTAACCGCGTAATGCACTTGGTAGCTCCCTTCGTCCATGTAGGCGCCGTCAAAGACCATGCCTCTAATTAAAATTTCCTTCTCTTTCAAAAATTCGTTCGCTAGCTCTATCGCCTTGTCCATATCGATATCTGGGTACTTAACTTCCTCACTTGCATCCACGTAGCTAAATAGCGTTCCTTGCGATAGTGAGACGCTTTTATCGTCCTTAGTAAGTATCTTTAGATCGTATCTGTCATCGATTTCTCCCTCGCCATTAAAAAAGTTCTCGTTAATTTTCTCAAGATCGAAGTCGTAGTACTTAAGTATATAACCCTTGTACTCGCCCCCTGTCTTGAGCTCTTTTTCGTCTATATCTATATCTTGCGCTTTAAGTATCTCAATCGCATCGTTTTTGCTAATGGATAGGCTGCCATCGTCCTTAGTTTTTTTCATATACATAGTTAATAGAACGACGTCTATAATCAAAAAGCATACTAGGAGTATGGATTTAGCTTTGTTCCAGTTCATAATCTCTCTCCTTTATCAGCTCAAATGTCTTCGCGTCGAAGATGAAGTAGCCCTTCTTCGTGTCAATACGTATCTTTGGAGCAACGGACTCCGCTTCGTCCTTCTTCACTAAATAGACGATACTGATCTTGTCAATGGACTTAAGCGGATTCTCCTCAGCGTTGTCACGAAGTAAAACTGCGTTCTTCTCAATCAGTTCGAGTATGTTCTTCGTGTAAAAAGCTTCTTGGGAGTCCTTATTGAAGCTGGCCTTATTAACCGAAGCAAAGCGCACTTCGTCCATGAAGACGTCGACGTATGCGTAGTGATCTGCGTCCTTCTCATAGTTTAGCTTTAGCCCGTCTAGGTAGTAGTCGAAGCTTATCCTATATCCCACGCTCTCTTCACTAGTAATTTCCTCTATCTTAGATAGTTTTAGTGGCTGCTCTTCATCCATATATTCTTGCAGAAAGCCTATAGCCGTCTCTATCGACTTAAGCAAATTCCTTTCCTTGTAAATCTTCTTAAGTGGGTCAAAGTACTCAATTGAGCCGTCGTACTTAAGCTTGATAACTTCTGAGTCGTAGCTATATATCTTGGAGAAGTCTTTTTCCTCAAGCTCCTTTAAATACTTTAGCTCCTTATTGAAAAACCTTTGCGCAAAACTCCTCGCATTCTCCCTGTCAAGTATGTCGAAATCGTGTGCAACTGTGTATTTATCGAAGATGTAGCTCGCGTACTCGTCTTGATACGGTATGTATAGTGGGCTTTTCTCCCCAAGTATGCTCGATGCGTTATAGTAGTACGCTAAATTCGGCTTTAGCTCAAGATTATTTACTATAGTGTTTGGTATTGAAAGAGATGTATTAAGCTCAGTAATCTTGTATATGGAAGCGTCCGTCTTAAACATCGCCTCTCCGCTATATAGAAGGATGGCTATCTCCTTAATATTTTTATCATCATCTATAAAATTATTTTTCTCCATAATATTAAAAGTTCTCGCGATTAATCTTAGAGGGAAATTGCCTATAAAAGTGAAGACAACTGATCTAGAGCTCTCTATAGCCTTTTCGTACTCCTCTTCACCAATAAGGCTCACTCTGTAATTATTTTTCGTAAAGACATCAGAAAAAAACCCTTTGAAACTTTGGAAGAGTCCTTGCTCCCCAGGGTTGTCTAAAACAGTGTGCTTGTCCTTTGAAAAGTTGACGATGGCAGTCTCGGCGCTAATATAGTCCTTTAGCTCCACCTTCTCTTTCTCCTTTGCCTCGATACCGACTCTTCTCTCACTAGAAAAGTCCAACCATAGCTTTGAACTTAAGAATATGGCAAAAATAATCAAGAAAAAAAGAAGGGCTGTCTTGATTCTTTCTCTCA
Organism: Fenollaria sp. C0166D3; assembly: GCF_056590255.1. Taxonomy (NCBI): domain Bacteria; kingdom Bacillati; phylum Bacillota; class Clostridia; order Eubacteriales; genus Fenollaria; species Fenollaria sp. C0166D3. The sequence continues at coordinate 17,542 of NZ_JBWPVU010000005.1, read as the reverse complement.
ATCTAGCTCCTCCTATCTCAAATTTTTTATTAGATCAATAGTTTTCATAAGTGTAATGCTTTCTGATAACTTATCTGTGTCAGTTAAGTATATGTAGAAAACCTTCTCCGACTTCGCTGTGCTTACGACTATCTTGTTAAGCCCATTCATAAGGCTAAGCTTTTTGGAGAATATACCTAAAGATCCAACACTTATACTTGTCTTTGATAGCTCTTCATATCCATCGTCCTTAATCACTTCTTCCTCAAAGTGCTTCTTAAAGTCATCAAGCTTAGGATACTTGTCCTTGTAGCTTTCAAAGTCCTTAAAGCTAATGTCCTTTAGGTAGTGTTTTATCTCAACATTCGCATTCTTCGGTGCACTGCCATTGATAAATAAAGTTTCGTCAATGGTAGAGTATATATCTTGATCAGGTTTTGTAACCTTAAATACATATGCATCTTTCGCAAAAGAAGATGATCCAATTGTGAATATGAAAAGGCATAAAATAAAGATTAAGACTTTCTTTTTCATACCTTCCCTCCTTATCTACATCTATTATAACATAGATGGGAGGGCTTTTATATTACAGTTGTATTAAATTGTTATTACGAATTTATTTCTTTATATTCGTCGATTAAGAAGGTGAATGTCGTGCCTATACCAAACTTCGAAGTGAAGACTATGTCTGCTTTGTAGGCATTTGCCATCTCCTTGGCAATGGATAGGCCTAGACCTGTTCCACCCATCTTTCTCGAGCGGCCCTTTTCGACTCTGTAGAATCTCTCGAAGATTCTCTTTTGGTCCTTCTCTGGTATGCCTATACCATTGTCAATAACATCGATGTGGATCTTTCCTAAAACTGAATATAGTTTTACCTCGATGGTACCTTCTTCATTCGTATACTTAATCGCGTTCGATATAAGATTTGTGATGATCTGTTCAAATGAGTCAGGATCGATCAGCGCCTTAAGCGGCTCGACCGCAATAGAGTAAATAAGCTTTTGCTTCTTTTCATCCGCAAGTATCTTTAATTTATCGATCGCGTCCTTAACCTTATCATTAAGCACAGTGACCTTGACGTCCTCCCCGCCCTTGTAATCGATATTCGATAGAAGAAGTAGGTCCAGAACAAGTCTGTTCATCCTGTCCGCTTCCTTCTCGATAACGCCTAGGAACTTGTTTTGCATCTCCTCTGGTACACCGCCCTCAAGCAGCGTCTCCGAGTAGGACCTTATAGCCGTGATAGGCGTCTTTAACTCGTGCGAAACATTGGCAACGAACTCCTTACGCATATTGTCAAGCCTGTGCTCCTTAGTTATGTCTTGGAACATGATGATGATGCCACCAAGACTATAGTCCTCGTTTTCGAATGGCGCATAAGTCATCTTGTAGACACCGCCCTTAAGCTCGATCTCCTCTTCGCCTTCAAGGGTAAATGGATTATCGAAATTAATCGATGAAAGCCCGATCTTGTCAAGGTTAAAGTACCTTTGCGTGTCCCTCTTTATGTCAATATCAATAAGTTTTTGCGCAACAGAGTTCGCGTGAATAAGCTCACCCTGGCTATTTAAGGCAATGATGGCCTCAGTCATATTTGTAAATATGGTCTCGAGCTTCTTTTGCTCAAGGTCTTTCTCGCTAATGGTCTTGTTTAATTCATTTGTAAGCGTGTTAAACATAGACGCCAGCTTACCTATCTCGTCTTTGCTCCTTACCTCAACCTTTTGAGTGAAGTCACCCTCAGCTAGTCTCTTGGCCTTCGCAGTCAAGCTACTGATAGGCGAAACTATTGACGAAGCGAGTAAATAAGCGATAAGTATCGTAACGAAGATCGCCGCCAAACTGATCATAGTAAGTAATTGTCTCGCCTTCTTTACAGTCGCCTCAACCATCCTTGTAGAGCTGATTACGTAGACAACGCCCTTGACCTTGCCCTTCTCCGATACGACAGGGTAGCTTAGATGCACTTCGGCGTCTATTCCTTCGCCGATAATCTTTTCGCTTAAGTTGCCCTTTAGAGCCTCAAGTAGCATCGCTTGATTAATCGTGTCAACATCATAAGCGTTTTTGCCCACTATTAGTCTAGTGCCTTCGTCGTTACCCGCAATAACGGATGGGTAGCTGTCGTTGCTTATAACGTAGACAAGTTCGTCCGCGTTAAACCTATTCTCATCGATAACAGTCTGTATGTGAGTGATAGTGTCTTCGTCCGACCAGTTCTCCTTCGTAAAGTATCTTGAGGTCGAGGTCATGGTCTCAACCTGCTTTTTGATATCGTCCTTTAGGCCCTTCATTAGCTCAGTTTCAAGCCCTGTAACAATGAAGGCAGCAACGCTCACTAGGACAAATAGTACTAGCGACGCGTAGATGATGACAAACCTAAACTTTATCGAATTAAACTTCATTTGAGATGTAATAACCCATGTTTCTTCTTGTCTTGATGTATTTGTAGTCGTCTGTTAATTTCTCGTCAACTTTTTCGCGCACACGTCTGATAGTTACGTCGACAGTCCTTACGTCGCCGATGTAGTCGTAGCCCCAAACGTCCTTAAGTAGATCCGCCCTTGAGAATACTTCGTTAGGGTGCTGCATCAGATACTTTAGCACTTCAAACTCACGAAGAGTTAGCTCAACCGGTTTTTCCTTCTTAAATACTTGTAATAGAGTCATATCCATCCTTATATCGCCTATGGTAATGGAGTTTTCAGTCGATTTGCTCTTGGGCGCACGTCTAAGATTCGCCTCAACCCTTGCAATTAACTCTCTTATGCCAAATGGCTTAGTGATGTAGTCGTCAGCACCAAGCTCTAGACCCTTGACTTTATCAGCTTCCTCTTCCTTCGCAGTCAGCATAAGTATAGGGAACTTATACTTTTGTCTTAAAAGCTCAAGCGTCTTAAAGCCGTCCATCTCAGGCATCATGACGTCAAGTAGCATTAGGTCCGGCTCGTACTCGTTCACCGCAAGCAGCGCTTCTTTGCCGTCGTGAACCGCCTTTGTCTCAAAACCTTCCTTTTGTAAATTGAACTCGATGATATCAGTTATCGTCGTTTCGTCGTCAACAATTAGTATATAACCCATAACTCCTACTCCTTATTTTTATATATTACTATCCTCTTCTACGATTATGGCCTTGCCACTATCGTCATTTTTCTCATCTTGAGTATTTTCGTCTTCTTTAGTAGAATCACTTTCTCTAGTAGAATCGCTATCAATAGTAAAATCACTTTCTTTAGTAGAATCACTTTCAATAGTAGATTCACTTTCTGTAGTATTTTCGCTTACTTCGCCATTTGCGCCATTAGCATCACCATTGCCATCACCATTAGCATTATCGTCTTCATTAAAGATCTTCATAAACTCTTCTCCGCTGATGGTTTCTTTCTCGATAAGGTATTTTGAAATCTTATCAAGCTTAGTCCTATTCTCACTAAGTATGCGTTTTGCCTCTTCATAAGCTTCTGCAATAAGGTTTTTAACGATATCGTCGACCTTGGCAAAAGTGTCTTGGCTCGCTGTAAGCTCGCCTGCGCCTCCTAGGTAGCGGTTTCCCTCGCTCATTAGGCTCATCATAGGGAAGTCGTCGCTCATGCCGTAGCGCATAACCATGTTTCTAGCGATGTTTGTGATTTGCTCTATATCATTGCTTGCGCCAGTCGTAATTACGCCAAAGACTATATCCTCAGCGGCTCTACCGCCTGATGCAGTAACCATCATATTGAAGAGCTCTTCCTTGTCCATAAGGAACTTTTCTTCTGTATCTGACTGTAGTGTATAGCCGAGTGCGCCCGATGTCCTTGGTATGATGGTGATCTTCTCAACTGGAGCGCTCTTCTTTTGAACAGCTGCGACTATCGCGTGACCAACTTCGTGGTAACTGATCATTTCACGCTCTTTCTTTGAGATAATCATAGTTTTTCTTTGATAGCCAACTATAACTACTTCGACCGACTCTTGTAAATCCTCTTGTATTACATAATCTCTTTTGTTTCTAACTGCTCTAAGCGCCGCTTCATTCACGATATTTGCAAGGTCCGCGCCCGATGCGCCTGCTGTGAGTAGACCTATCTTTTTAAAGTCTACATCGTCTGACATCTTTATGTTTCTTGAGTGTACCTTTAATACAGCTATTCTACCATTAAGATCAGGTAATTCAACTGGTATACGTCTATCGAAACGACCTGGACGTAATAAGGCTGGGTCAAGTACTTCTGGTCTATTTGTTGCCGCAAGTACCACTATACCTTTTTTGGAGTCGAAGCCGTCCATCTCTGTAAGTAATTGGTTTAGAGCTTGCTCTCTCTCGTCGTTTGAGGAGAAAGATCCTTCACGTGACTTACCTATGGCGTCAATCTCATCTATAAATATGATGCATGGCGCCTTCTCTTGCGCTTCTTTGAATAATTCTCTAACTCTCTTGGCTGCAAGACCCACGAACATCTCTACGAAGGATGAACCCGATATGGAGATGAATGGCACGTCTGCTTCGCCCGCAACTGCTTGTGCTAGAAGGGTTTTACCTGTGCCCGGAGGTCCTACAAGTAAGGCTCCTTTAGGAAGGTTGGCGCCTATCTTGGCGTACCTTTCTGGGTAGTGAAGGAAGTCGACTATCTCTAGAAGCATCTCCTTCGCTTCTTCTTGGCCCGCAACGTCTTCGAAAGTCTTCTTTTGCTGTCCCTTTACATAAACTTTGGCGCCCGATTTGCCGAAGCCAAATTTATCAAGGCCGCCGCCCATATCCTTGAATAAAATTCTGGATAGAACGAGACCCATAATCAAAAATGTCGCTATCGGTAGTAGGAAGCCCAAGATTTTTACTAGGATCGATGGCTCTTCGATGATCTCGCTACCGAAGTGAACGCCCTTTGCCTCAAGCTTTTCTGTAAGGCCGTCGTAGTCCCACTCGCCTGTGATGAAGACTCTAAGCTCTTCGTCTTCACTCTTGCTTATGGCCTTGCCACTTTTATCTAATTTTGCTTTTTCAAATTTTAATTTCTTGTCATTGTCTTTATCGCGAACGGCCACGTAATCGGGCTTAAGCTGAAATACAATGTTGCCGCCCATCTTTTGCACCTTGTCAACAACGCCCTCGTCAATCGCTTCCAAAAAGGCATCGTAAGTGACCTTCTCAACATTCGGCTTCATGATGTCCTTCATGAAGAAGACGTTGAAGAAGTAGGCAATGATTAGTATAACTATATAGTAATAGACGAGAGACTTCTTAGGTCCCTTCTTGTCTTTATTGTTCTTGTCCATGTTCTCACTCCTTTATTAAGTATATATACCCATTCGGCCATATACTTAGCTATTTTAATTTTAACACAAAAATCTATTTTTTTCAATAAAGCAAGGCAGAAAAAAAGAACTGCTCTCACAGTCCTTTTCATTTAATCTATTCTATAATAATAGTCTCTATACCATATTAATAGTTAGCGATAGTGTATGCACTTGCGTTTGGATTGAAAGTGAATTGCACGTAGCTCCTCTTAACTAGGTCTGCCTTTGTCTTGATAGGCTTGTTAAAGACGTTAATGTATCTAACCTTGTCAAGCACTTTGACTGACGCTTCGTTTGAGCCGGCAACGACGTAAACGTTTTTACCCATGTCGGCAAGCTCTTTAAGCTTCGCGTGAAGTAATTCTGCTTCCTTCTTGTCAGTGAAGCCGCCCTTGCCAAAGACAGGGCTAGTCATAGTCACGACAACGTTCTTTTGCGTGATGTTCTTCAGACTGCCTGTGATGTAGGACCACTCTTTTGCGTCGGAAAGCCTTAGTGACCTCTTCGAAGTATTTAGGTTTAGTATAAAGGCGTTTGTCGTTGCACTTGTCGAGAAAACGTTTCCATTCTTAAGAAGGTTTTTCGAAACTGCCTTCTTCAAGGCGCTGTCGTAGCTATTAAGCGTAATGCCTGTGTCAACTTTATTCATCTTATTGATTATGGCAGCCTTGGCGCCAGCAAAATTTTTGTCTTGATTAGCGTCGTAGCCTGTAACCACTAGGTATTCGCCGCCACTAGCCTTTGCTAAAAAGCCGTTTTGACTATCTGCCAAGACGGATGAATTGTCGATGGCGTTTTCAAATTTGTGTTCATATAGTAAATCGATTGCGTCGACCAAGATCTTTGACTTGACCATGGCAGAGTTATTGGAGCTGCCAATGTAGATGTTTAGTAGGCTATATGGATACGCCTCGTTATCAGGAATTTCTGCTTCAAGGTATCTGTAGTCACTAAAATTAATCTTTTCAGTGAAAGTGATTTGCTCAGCAAAACCTTCGCTGTCCTTGATAGTCGCCTTAAGCATGGCGCCCTTCGCGTCGCCCTTGACCCAGATGCCAAGCCTCTTTGGCTTTCCTTCTAAAACTGGAGCCTTCTTGAAGCTTATATAAGCAGCTCTTGAGTCATCAAGCTTAGAAAAGTCATAGTTTAGCTCAAGTGCTCCGTTTCCTTGCTTAGCGACCTTAGAAATTTTTAGGCTAGCTGCCACCTTGTCAGCCGGGAAGCTCGATGCCTTAATATTATCAAGGCTTTCAAAGTCAAGTAGCGGCTTTGTATTGAAGCCAATAGTTACTGGGATGTTCTTATAAGTATTTTTATAGCCCATAGTGATGTAGCCGTAGCCAATATTATTTGATGCAGTGAAAACATTTCCGCTCATCGCACCAACTTTGCCCCAGATGGAGAAATTAATGCTCGAAGTCGGTATCTTCGCGCTGCGGCCTTGATTATCTAGACCGACGATGTCTTTGATAGTGTATTTATCGCCAGGTTTTGCGTTTATGCTCTCAATCGAGCTTCTTAGCTCTACCGGCTCTGAATATACTTCGATGTTTTTCGTGTCGCTCGCACCTTGGTAAGATACAGTCACTTGCGAAACGCCTTGACTAGCGCCAATGAAGCTGCCTCCTGCGCAAGATGCACCATTCGTAGCGCTTGCACTTACTGCATTTGCGTCAACTCTAACTGGATTGTTGTTTGCGTCGTAAGCTTTAACACTGTAGCCTACTGGTACGCCAGGGAAAGCCTTGTCAGTATCAAGCTCAAGCTCAATTCTTTGTGCAGCGCCTGGATTGTCGTTCGAGAAAACGCCAACGCCCGATACAACAGCTCTTGGAGTGCCGCCCGATGGCTTGTTGATGATCTCAGCCGAGTCCATCGCCTTAGTCTTTTTGACCATGGTAGTCGATCCGCCGCCATCAAGGTTCATCGCGTTGTAGCAGCCGAAGCTCTTAAAGAGTTCGCCGAATTCCTTTTGAGTCAGACCTGCATAGCCATTCCTTCCGTCAACAGTGATGATGACTATCTTTGAGCCGTCTTGAGTGACGCCGATACCAGTCCTTGGGTGCCTGCCTTTATTAACAATATTAGTTTGCATTGCTACGCCATCTTTTAAGATGATCGAGCCGCCGCCCATAGCGAATTTTAGACCATTGTGGTCAACATTTGAAGTGACTTGTAATTCAAGCGGAGTGCCAAGAGTTAGACTTGCTAGAGGCGAGTCATTTTGGCTAAGTACATAGCCATCTTGAGGGATGTCAAAAGGCTCGCCATTCGTTCTAATGTCAGCAACAACGCCATTAACCACAAGGATTTCAGTCATGTTCGCAGCCTTAGCGCCGAAACTCTTCTTGCCCCAGTCCCTTGTTAATAGAGATAAGTATTTGTAGCCACCGTAAGCCTTGTTGTAGCCGCTAACGTGGTATTTTGCACCAGTAAGCTGATTTAAGATGTCAACAGATTGAGTGATGTAGCCCACATGCGAGTCGCCAGCACTGCTTTGGTAGAAGACAGGCAGATTGTTCTTGCCCTCTTGAGCCGAGCTGATAAGTTTGCCGTCATTCACGATCACGCCAAGCGTCGATGGATGCGGTTGGTAGTTGAAGTAGTCGCCGTTAACACCAGCAACAGCGCCACTTACAGAGACCATGTCCTTAACATTCGACCTGTGAGATACACCTTCAGTGTTAAACATCGCCTTGATCTCGTTCATGCCGCTAGTCGCGTCAATCGTCAAGACATTTAAGTTTTGCCAGCCCTCAGAGGTGAACCTCTCGATGTTCGCGCGATGCACGCCGCTCGCCAAATACTCTTCCTTTCTTTCTTCGTTAATTATATAAGCTAAAGAACTTTGACTTAAAATCGAAAATGCAAGCGTTGCGCTCAGAGCGATACTTGCTATGCGTTTAAATTTCATTTTATCCTTCCTTTCTATCATACGTCTCCATTATATAACAAAATGCACTAACTTTGTTAATATTCGTGCAATTGTAACTATTTTGAAATATTGAGAATGGTTTTGTCTGCTGCCTATTAAGATAAAATAAAAATATTGTAAATTCGTGAGATAATAGAAGAAAAACTATAATAATAGTAGTTTTAATGAGAAAATAAGATTTATCTTCACTTGCAAGAATGTATAGAGAACGGTATAATAGGTGAGTAATATTTCGGCGGGGTGTAGCGCAGTTTGGTAGCGCACGTGGTTTGGGACCATGGGGCCGGGAGTTCGAACCTTCTCACCCCGACCATACAAAAAACGACTAAACAATTGTTTAGTCGTTTTTTTATTTCGCATTCGATTTGCGCCTAAGGCTCGCGCGCTCACTCCCTTCCTTGCGGAGTACCTTCAGTACACCTCAGTCGGTCGTTCGTTATGCTTCGCCTTATCCATCAAATCGCTCTGCGAAATACACGAAGTATTAATTACATCTAATTCTAATTACTTAAATTGATTGTAAAGACAAAAAAATATTTAGACTAAATTACATATTTTATATCTATTCAATATACATTTACGTAAGCAATGGACATCGAAAAGTATTTTACTCGCTTGCTGCGTCTACAAAAACTGATATAGATATCGAAAAGTGTATTACTTGTGACTTAGGCTTCGCAAATTGGAAATTTCTAAAAGCTCGTTCACTTGCAAAACCATATTCGTTCGCTACGCTCAGCTAGATGGTTTTGGAAGAACCTCGTTCTTGCGAACGAGAACCTTGGTGCAAGACACTTGGCCAGTTCACTTCGCTAATAAATTTCACAATTTGTTCAGATGCGTCACTTCGTTAATAGCACTTTTCTCTTATTTAATAGAGAAAACAAAATTTTAATCTTAAATAAGTTGCGCTCGTGAAAATCAATTTTCTCATTATTGCGCTTTTGCAGATCAAACAAGTTCAAGGCGTATTATTTCTTATTTTGATCAATTTTTTATCACCTATCGCATCAACATACATATACGCGGGAGTTCGCAGAGCAAACGAGATGATTGGACGAAGTGGACTGACGAGGCAAGCGGAGCGTACAAATGCGTACTCGAGCATTGCCGAGGAGGGAACGAGTTCAAGGGCTCGTTTGAATGCGAAATCCAAAGTAAAAAGGGTCAGCATTTGCTGACCCTTTGATTATTATGTAAGTGCACCCGACTCCGTGCGCCCCCTCCAAGTGTTACCACAACAGACAGCTCCCGAACGGCACCCTCGCGGCACACACAAATACATACTTATCGCTGCTTCCGCCAGGACCTGACGAGGTTCGTAAGATTTATGTTGCGCAAGAACCCTTCGTTCAACACCTCTTATTGTGGGCAAGCCCCACAGAAGACGCCCTCGGTCGGGAATTCATTCCAAATATAGCGGATTTATGGTTACAGGATGCCGCTACCTTCCCAACTAGCACGTGGCGGAGAGAAGGGGATTCGAACCCCTGATACGCTTAATCACGTATACCCGCTTTCCAGGCGAGCGCCTTCAACCAACTCAACCATCTCTCCATGCCGATTGTTTTACAAAGTTTCTTAACTTGACTTAACCATTATAGTATAAATAGCCTATCTTGTCAAGATATATTATTTAAGCAAAAAAGATCCGCCCATATCAATGAGCGGACCCCTTAGGACTTTATAAATTATTTACTTAATACTCTTCTTGTTAAGTTAACTTGCTTCATAACTGGATCCCAGATGATGTCAGTACCATCTATTAGACCAAGTGCTCTAGCAACGTTAGCAATTGGAAGCATTGTTCTACTGTTATTGATTTCAGGCTTAACATCACTTGTGTAAGTTACGCCATTAACAATCATCTTGTTAGACTTTATAGGTATTTCAACTCTTTGAGTTAAATCCCAGATAACAACAGTTTTTGTTTCAGGAACCCAAGATACTTGTAGACCAAGTGCTTCAGCAACATATCTTAGTGGAAGCATTACTCTGCCGTTTTTAACGTATGCAGCAACATCCATTTGATGAGTAGTAGTAACGTTCTTGTTCACCTTAGTAAACACGTTTGAACCAACGTTTATAGTTGCGCTTGCTTCGTAAACTTGTGGAGTCTTTTCTTCAACTGGCTTCTTTTCTTCCTCTTCTTTTTCTTCTTTTACTTTGTCTTTCTTGTCTCTATGATATCTATAGTAATAGTAGTCATCATAGTAATAAGGGTAAGCATCAGTAAATTCTACGTAAACAGTTACATTGCTTGCTGGCATTGTGAATTCATCACTTGTGTTGAAATTATATCTACTATAGTTATAGTATCCGAAGTCATATCTGTAGTCATAGTAGTCTCTGTAGTGATCTCTGTGTTTATAATATAAGTATTCTTCATAATTATCATATCTGTTAGAATAGTTTCTATCGTAATCATCTAAATATCTGTAATAATAGTTGTCGTATCTGTTATACCAGTCATAATCATATCTATCTGTCCAGTAGTCGTAGTCTTCATAGTATCTGTAGTGGCTTGGATATTCATAACGTAAGAATTCTCTGTAGCTATCGTATTTTCTTAAGTAATAACTATTATTTTCATATTTGTTTAAATATTTATAATAGTCATTGTATCTTCCATAATATCCGTTACCATAGTAATATTTGTATGGGTTGCTTCTTAAAACTCTTGTTTCTTTTGTTGCTCTGTTATAAACAGATACCTTGCTAACTACATAGCCATAGTTTGGTTCAGCTGTTACTGTGATAGTTTCATTTTCTTTAGCTGTTCTTTTGCTTACTGTGAATGATCCGTGATTTGTGTATGCTTTAGATATAGTGTATTCTTCTGTTCCTGGCTTTGGTTGTGGTTTGTCATCTGGTTTTTTATCGTCTTCAGCTTTTTTTACTTCTAATTCAGGTGATTTATAAACTTTTTTACCAGCAACTTCTGTGGCTGTAACCTCAGCGTTATTTAAAGTAACTTTTAAAGTATCAGCAAATTTAGCTTTGTCTCCTTTAGGTGCTATAGTGAAAGTATAAGTATATTTACCTTCTTTAAACTTTCCACTTGCTTCTTCATCGCCCTTATACCATTTGCCAAATGTTACTGTTGCATTTTCTCCTTCAACAGTTAATTTAGGATTTGGGATAGCATCTCCAACTTTTAATTCGCCAGTAATATCAGATTTTATTTTTACATCTTTGATTTCATCTTGCTTTTCGTCTTGCTTTTCATCAACTACTGGTGTATCGGCATCCCCAGCAAATACATTCATTGGCATAACTGCTACTAGCATAACGAATACCATTAGCATAGCCAAAATATTTCTAAACTTTTTCATACTACTACCTCCTTAGTGTAGAATAATTTTGAAAGTCCTAAATAATTCTTTCTTATCTATATTATACTTCTTAATTAAACCATTTGCAATATAAAAAAAGATTTTTTAATCAAAATGTAATATAATATTATACTATGCTAAAGGCGTTTAATATAAATTCTATCAATAACAATTTTTGACGCAGTGGCAAGACCATAACCATCACCATAAACATAAAGATAATACAAAACGATTGCCATAAACTATAATAAGTGGTATAATACTCTTTGGGTGATAATATGGATTTAAAAAGCACTATAAGGGTGATTGAAGGCTTCCCGAAGGAAGGGATTTCGTTTAAGGACATAACTACGCTTCTTAAGGATAAGGACGCTTTCAAGTACGCTGTAGATGAATTAGAAAAGAATATCGAGGGTCTTGGCGCTGAATACATCGTTGGACCTGAGGCGAGGGGCTTCATGCTTGGCTGCGCGCTTAGCTACAAGATGGGTCTTGGCTTTATTCCTGTTAGAAAGAAGGGCAAGCTGCCTGCTGAGACTGTGTCGTACTCGTATGAAAAGGAATATGGCACTGACACTATCGAGATTCACAAGGACGCGATCAAGCCGGGCACTAAGGTTGTTGTTATTGATGACCTGCTTGCGACTGGAGGAACTGTTGAAGCTGTTAAGGACCTTCTTGTGAAGATGGGTGCGGAGATTGTTGCTTTTGAGTTTTTGATTGAACTAACTGACCTTAAGGGCCGCGACAAGCTTAAGGGCTACAAGGTCGACTCTTTAATCACATATAATGTATAGTATAGAAAAAAAAGAGATTGAGCGCTTCATCATCAAGAGCTACAGAAAGGAGCTTTGGAAGAAATTTCTTAAGGCGATAAATGATTTTAATCTGATTGAGGAGGGTGACAAGGTCTTGGTCGCTATCAGTGGCGGCAAGGACTCGATCCTTCTTGCGAAGATGTTTGAGGAGCTTAAGAAGCACTCGATTTTTAAATTTGATGTCTGCTACGTGAGCATGGACCCGGGCTTTACTAAGGAGAACAGGGACAAGCTTGAGGAGCTATGCAAATTCTTGGGCATAGACATACAAATATTTGAAACGGACATATTTCAAGTGGCTGAGAAGCTTGCGGGCGACTACCCGTGCTACATGTGTGCTCGTATGCGCCGCGGCGCCCTTTATGGCAAGGCGAAGGAGCTTGGTTGCAACAAGGTCGCTTTGGGTCATCATATGAATGATGTGGTTGAGACGACGCTTATGAACATGCTATACGCTGGCACTTTCAAGACGATGCGCCCGATACTCGATAGCCAAAACTTTGAAGGGCTCAAACTGATTAGGCCTATGTACTACATAAGGGAAGATGACATTAAGAGATGGCTTAAGAGAAGTGATCTCAAGGCTTTGGACTGCGCCTGCTCTGTTACGAAGAAGAGAAGTGGCAATATACGCTACGAGATCAAGGACCTTGTCGCCGAGCTTATGGAGAAGAATAATATGGCGGAGAGAAATATTTTGAATAGTGCGATGAATATTAATTTGGACTCTTGCGTGGCTTGGGAAAAAGATGGGAAGAAATTTCTTCTGGGAGAAGAGATAGATAAATAGTTTGCATTCAATTGAATTATACACAGAAAAATGGTCGGATCACTCCGGCCATTTTCATTTTGGTACATTTCAATAATATTGACCATACAATTTTTCACTATATGGGGGTATTATTATAGCAAAGGAGGTCTTATTATGACAGAAAATAAGAAAAAAGTCGATTGGATTTCGCTAATCATAGGAATAATTTTCATTTTTATTGCCTTCATAGCATTCAAAAATCCACTAGCCAGTGTAGCTTCACTTGTGATTTATTTCGGGCTAAGTGCTATATTCAAAGGAGTCGGTGGCCTTATAATACATCACAATATCAAAAAGTACACTAGACTAAACATCAACATATTCATGTGGACAAGTATACTAGACATTTTACTAGGAATTATAATCGTATCAAACATACCGTCCATGGTTATGTCGCTTCCATATGCGTTTGCAATTTGGTTTATAATTGACTCAGTCAATGACCTATTCTACGGAAAGTATTTGAAGGAGATCAATGGCGGACTTTATGGACTAAATATCGCTATAAACATCATCTCGATTATACTTGGTATAATGATGATACACAACCCTCTAGGCGCGACATTTACACTTGTTTACCTAATTGGTATGTACTTTATAATAAGTGGTGTTAAGTATATAGTTCACGCATTTGAATATCAATATTAATATCTTCATCAAAAGAATGGCCGGAGTGATCCGACCATTTTTCTTTTGCTTATCTTATTTATTTAATGTTAAAGTTTTATCTAAAACTTTAACCCCATTCTTCTTAAGCTCCTCTAAAGCTACTTCCCTCATTAGCCTTTCAACTCTCCATTGCTCACCCGGAATAGTTTTGGCCGCACAGGAGATAATTATACCATTGCTATTAAAATCAGTGATGCCCCAGACATTAACCCCTTCAATAACGGCGTGGTCCTCATCAACTTTTTTCAGTGCCTTCGTCAAGATGTCGATCGCCATTTGCGCGTCTGCGTCATAAGCTATAGGCACTGTAATTAGCGCTCTTTGAACATTTTTGTTCCTGTTAGTCACGACTCTGATCTCGCCATTGGGGATGACGTGCAGCTCACCAGTATAATCACGGATAGTCGTTGTACGCAGACCAATCTTCTCAACAGTACCAGTCTTGCCCGCCACAGTGATGTCGTCGCCAAGTACAAAGCTATCTTCAAGCATCAAAAATATACCGCTGATGATGTCCTCAACGAGGCTCTTCGCTCCAAAGGAGATCGCGATACCCCCTATCCCAGCAGTTGTAATGATCGCCGAAGTGTTGACACCGAATATCCTTAAGGCCGACAAAAACCATGTGAACATGATGATGATTGTCGCGAAGCTCTTCAAAACGCTAAGCACCGTCTTAAGCCTCTTCGCGTCGATGGTTCTGAGCTTGTCGTACTTTTTCTTGGCAAGCCTACCTATGATGAAGCTTATAATCTTCACTATAATCAAGGCGATGACGAAGTATAAAAGCACAAGGGCGATCTTGCCCAAAGTGTTCAGCGTGCCCGCCTCGGTCAAAAAACGTAATTTTATTTTATCAAACATATGATTCTCCCCTCTCTACCTATCTATTTTATCACAAGACGCCTCCATTATCAAGAATAGCTGTGCCACGAAGACCATATTTATATATAATAAGAAGAAAATTAAAATACTTTACATTTTCCTTACAATTTTTGGGTAATATAATAAGGAAAAGATATAAAAGGAGGAAAGTTATGTTTATAATAATTTTAGCAGCAATAGTAGTGATTTTAATCTCTTACTTTATCGGCCAACAAAGGCGTTTCGTATTTTTGGAAGAAAACGTTGACAACTCTCTTGCCAACATCTCTGTCAATCTTAACTCGCGTTGGGATGCTCTAAAGGCGCTTGCTAGTGCGGTTAAGGCTTACTCTTCACACGAGTACGAATCCCTTGTAGGCATCATCGAAAAGCGTAGACCAGTTCTTAAAACTGCTGACGATGTCAATGGCGATGAGGCTCTTCTTGAAGGAGCTCTATCTAGGATAAATGCAGTTGCAGAGAGCTATCCAGAGCTAAAAGCCTCAGAGCTTTATACTAAGACTATGGACTCGATTAACGACTACGAAAATAAAGTTAGAATCAGCCGCATGGTTTACAACGACTCAGTTACAAAGCTTAACAGAAACGTTAAGATGTTCCCATCATCACTAGTTGCTTCGATGCTAAACGTGCATCCAAGAGAGTACTTAACTGTTGATGAGAACAAAAAGGACATGCCTGATTTGGAGTTTAGATAATGAAAAAAGTACTCGCGACTATCCTCGCAGCTATAATTATAGTTTTTTCTGTAAATATCTATGCTGCCTCGGATAGTATTGACTCGATTGAGATAAAAGCCACGCTAATGGATGACGGCGCGCTTATGGTGACTGAGGTTTGGAAGGCTAGAGCCGGATCAGGCACTGAGTTTTTCATACCTAAGAGCCACATGCGAGATATAGTCATCATGGATTTTAAAGTTTCCGATGAGAGCGGCCCATACGAGACCATTGACAAGTGGAACGTCGATTGGACCTTTGGCGAAAAAGCGCGCAAATGCGGTATACACGGCACCTCTGACGGTGTCGAGCTTTGCTTTGGCAAGAGCGATCTTCACAAGAACAAAACTTATACTTTGACTTACACCATGAGGAAAGCGGCCCAAAGTTTTGATGATATGGACGGATTTAACATTCGCTTCGTCAATGACCAGATGAATCCCGCTCCAGAAAAAGTTTCTTTCGAGCTAAGTTTGGAAAATGGCGAGATAAACGAGAACAACGCTCGTGTTTGGGGCTTCGGTTCAGACACGCCAATCGTTTTTGAGGGCGGCAAGGTCGTCGTTCACGAGATAAATGATTTTGGTCCAGAAAATCACCTAACAGTTTTGTTCGGTCTTGAAAAAAATATCATTCACCCTATTAGCATAGGTAGCGGAAGCTTTGAAGATTTGAAAAACACTGCACTTGAAGGCTCAGACTATAATAATCGTGAAGAAGATATTGAAGAAGAAAATAATTATGATAATAATAAAGACAATTACTATTATCCAGAATATAATGGCAATTTCGTCACAAGATTTATTGGCACAGCTAACCCCATTGTCATACCGATAATTTTAATTTTTATTGCGTCAATCTTTTCCATGATTATGTCGGGAATTAAAAAATCCATGATAAATTCTGAGAATAGACTGCCGAGAGACGTAAACTATTGGCGTGATTTGCCGATGAATGGAAATATTTTGCTTAACAGCGGCATTTATTGGGTAAATGATAGTTTTTCTGTGACAAATGTGGTCGCTGCCTATTTTCTAAAATGGATTAAGGACGGAAATTTAGAGCCTGTCAAGGAAAAATTTACTAAGGGACTGATTTTCAAAAAGGATGTTCTTGAAGACTGCTTTAAAATTATTAGAGCGCCCGAGGGTGATGACGTGATGGAAGATTGGCTATATAAGCTGATTACAAGTGCGTCGGGCGATGACCTCATACTTAGAAACGATGAGCTAACGAGGGCTTTTAGCCGCGGCGATCTTGCGGAAAGGTTCGTTAAAAGCTACAAGGAAAATGCGTTTTATGCAGCTGAAAAATCTAAGCTATTGTATAAGAAGCCGGGCTTTTTATTCTTAAGCTACGATGTTTTCACTGAGCAAGGTCGGAGCGAAGCCATTAAACAAAAAGGATTTATAAAGTTTTTGAAGGATTTCACTTTGATTAATGAGCGTGAAGCAGTAGAAGTCGCTCTATGGGACGAATATTTAGTGCTTGCGGCTTTGTTTGGACTTGGAGAAAAAGTTTTAGAAAAGTTCAAAAGCCTTGATCCGAGCTACACTTACGCTGGATATACAGGCCTTGACCCAGTTATTTTGTATCACGTTGTGAATAATGTCGGCACATCAGTGAACCACGCCTACCAAAGCAATCGCTCATCATCAGCCTCACATGGAGGCGGAGGTTCTATGTCCTCTGGTGGAGGCGGGGGATTCTCTGCCGGCGGAAGTGGCGGTGGCGGACGGTAAGCTTCGTAGGATTTTACGTTCAATTGGCGCCTGAAACTCGTTCGCTTCTCGGCAATGCTCGAGTACATTTGTACACTCCGCTTGCCTCGAAGCTCCACTTCGTCTCATCCATCCAATTGCTCCGTAAAATCTGTTTGATCAGGCCCTTTCGCTCTGCAAACTCTAGTTGCGGTGCTGGCGGCGGAGGCGGTTGTGGATAAATTATTTTTAAAGATATTCTATATATTTAAATCCACTTCGTCTCATCCATCCTAGCGTAAAGGTTCACGTATATTTATGGACGGGGTTCTTCAATCTGTTTGATCAGGCCCTTTCGCTCTGCAAACTCTAGTTGCGGTGCTGGCGGCGGAGGCGGTTGTGGATAAATTA